>JANQFN010000293.1 GCA_028277825.1 Desulfarculaceae bacterium | reverse complement strand
GGCATGGTGAACATGGGCGTGATCGATGAGTACCGATGCGGCATCTTTCACCGGGTGGAGGGCTGGTTCCAGGCCCTGGGGCTGGATTTTCAGGTGGAGCCCAAGATCAGCGGCTGCATGCTCAATGAACAGGGCCAATGCTATCGCGAATACGTTTTTTCTTTTGCCGAACAGAACCAGGGGAAATAGCTGCATGACCAAGCAGGATTTGGAACTCTCGCCGGCTCAGCGCGAACGCCTGCTGCGCGACCTGTGGGTGCTCAATGACGGACGTTGGTTTTTGAAGACCAGCCAGGAACACGGCTTTGCCGAGGCCACCCGCATGAACCTGATGGTGGTGGAGTCCTTTGGACGCACCGAGACCCGCAGGCTCATGGATATGGCGGGTATCGAAAACATCGCCGACGCCGAGGGGCTGGCTGCCTATTTGCGCCTGGCCGGCGATCTGTTCCTGCCGCCGGAGCACGGACGCGAGTTCGAGGTGGTCGATCAAGACACCGTGCGGGGCCGGGTCAGCAATTGTTTTTTATACAAACACCTGACCGCCGCGGGCACCACCCAGATCCACCAATGCGGGGCCAATACCCGTTTCAGCGCCTGGCTCAAGGCGCTGGGCCTGGCCGGCCGGGTGGAGACCACCGCGGGCAGCGATAACTGCGGGGGCGGCTGTGAGATATTTTTTCGTCTGGATTGGTCCTCGGAGGACGGGCATGGTCAATAGGGAGCTGCTGGCGCCCTGCGGCCTGTATTGCGGGGCCTGCGGGGCCTATATCGCCACCCGGGACGACAACGACCGGCTCAGGGCGGGCATGGCCAAGGTATTCGGCTGCGCGCCCGAGGAGATCGACTGCCAGGGCTGCCAGTCTGAGGTGCGCTATGCGCATTGCCAGACCTGCGCCATCCGGGCCTGCGCCGGCGAAAAGGGCTTTGAGGGCTGCTATCAGTGCGGCGACTTCCCCTGTGAGCACATCGAGGCCCTGGGCGCCCGGTTTCCCCATACCGTGGCCCATCAGGTTATAATGCGGACCATCCCCCAATGGCGGGAGCTGGGCACCGAGGCCTGGGTGGCAACGGAAGAGGCCCGCTACACCTGCCCTTCCTGCGGCCAGGGCCTGATGCGGGGCGGCACCCGCTGCCCCGGCTGCGGCGGGGAGGTGAGGCCCGACTAGAACCATGGTAATCGGCGCCCGACCCGGGGTGTCCGAGGAACGGGAGCCATGCAGCCAGTGATGATAGATCGTGAAAGATGCAGGGAAGACGGCATGTGCGCCGCGGTGTGCCCCCGCAAGCTCATCACCTGGAGCCCGGCCCGACCCCAGCCCGAGCCCATCCCTCAGGCCCCGGAGTTGTGCATCCGCTGTGGACACTGTCTGGCGGTGTGCCCCACCGCGGCCATCACCCTGGAGGGCGTCGCCCCCGAGGAATGCCAGCCGTTGGATAGCTCCCGGTTACCTTCTTATGATTCCCTGGATCATCTGTTCAAGGCGCGGCGCTCCATCCGGCCTTACCAGGCCAAGCCAGTGGACCGGCCGGTGCTGGAAAAACTTTTGGACACCTGCCGCTACGCACCCACCGGCTCCAATTCGCGCTCAGTGCACTGGGCGGTGGTCACCAGTCCGGAGAAAATCCATGAGCTGTCCAGCCTGGTGGTGGACTGGATGCGCCAAGCCCTCAGCGAACAGCCGGAGTTGGCCCAGCGCATGCGCCTGGACGTGGTGGTGACCGCCTGGGACAGCGGACAGGACCGCATCAGCCGGGGCGCGCCCTGCCTGGTGCTCACTCATTCGCCGGTGGCGGTCTCCATGCCGCGGGAGAACTGCATCATCGCCCTGACCTATCTGGACCTGGCCGCCAGCGCCTTGGGCTTGGGGGCCTGCTGGCTGGGCTACCTGATGCACGCCGCGGCGGACTACCCGCCCCTGGTCCAGGCCCTGAACCTGCCCCAGGGACATGAGGCCTACGGCGCCATGCTCCTGGGCTACCCCAGCT
>JANQFN010000268.1 GCA_028277825.1 Desulfarculaceae bacterium | reverse complement strand
TGCTGGGTGACATCTTCTCCGGAGCCAACATGGCCTTTTTGACCTTCACCGGCCTGACCACCGGCAACGGCCACTTGGTGGAGAACTTCGGTACCGACGAGGACCGGGCCTTGTTCGTGGAAAAGATGTACACCGGCCAGTGGGCGGGCACCATGTGCCTCACCGAGCCCGACGCCGGCACCGATGTGGGCCACATCCTCACCCGGGCGGTGCCGGATCCGGATTCGGAGGATCCGCGCATCTACAAGATCGAGGGCACCAAACGCTTCATCACCTGCGGCGAGCATGACCTGACCGAGAACATCATCCATTTGCTGTTGGCCAAGATCGAGGGCGCGCCCGAGGGCACCAAAGGCATCAGCCTGTTCATCGTGCCCAAAATCTGGGTGAACCCCGACGGCTCGCTGGGCGAGCCCAACGACGTGTTCTGCACCGGCATCGAGCACAAGATGGGCATCCACGGCTCCTCCACCGCCTCCTTGAGCTTCGGCGAAAACGGCGGCTGCCGGGGCATCTTGTTGGGCGAGCCCCACAGCGGCATGGCCAAGATGTTCCAGATGATGAACGAGGCCCGCATCGGCTGCGGCGTGCAGTCTCTGGGCATCGCCGCCTCGGCCTATGACACCGCCCGCGAATACGCCAAGGAGCGGGTGCAGGGCGCTCCCCTGGTGGACCGCCACGGCCCCCGGGTGCGCATCATCGAGCACGAGGACGTGCGCCGCATGCTGGTCAACCTAAAATCGGGCAGCGAGGCCATGCGCGCCTTTGTGGCCCGGCTGCTGTTCTTGATCGACGTGGCCCGGCACGACCCGGACGAACAGGCTAAAAAAGACGCCTGGGACCAAGTGGAACTGTTGACCCCTATGATCAAAGCCTATAACTCCGACTTCTCCTATAACCTGTGCCGCGACGCCATTCACGTGCTGGGCGGCTCGGGCTACTGCTCGGACTATCCCGTGGAGCAATACGCCCGCGACGTGAAGATCGTGGGCATCTGGGAGGGCACCAACTACATCCAGGCCCTGGACCTGGTGGGCCGCAAGATGGCCATGGAGGGCGGCAAGATCTTCCAAAACTGGCTGGAAGGCGTAATGGCCTTTACCGCCGAGCACAAGGAAGACCCTGACTTCGCCGCCGACATGAAGTTGTTGTTCAAGGCGGGCCAGGCGGTGGGCGACAATGCCATGCGCTTTTTGAAGTACTTCGAGGAGGGCAAGTTCTCCCTGATCCCCATGTACGCCACCCGCTTTTTGGACAGCTTCGCCGAGACCGCCATGGCCCACCTGCTCTTGGAGCAGGGCCTTATCGCCCGTGACAAGCTGGCCGAAGTGGACCCCGAATCCAGCGACGGCGTCTTCTACACGGGCAAGATCGCCTCGGCCAAGTTCTTCTGCCGCAACACCCTGACCAACGTGTTCGGCCGCTACATGTCCCTGCAGCAGGAGGACCTCTCAGCCATGGAGGTGCCCGAGGCGGCGCTGTAGAAAAAAGGCCGCGGGCTTTTGGAATCTGCGGCAATATCGAACTAGGAGTCGGGTTATGGCGCTCAAGACCGGCAAGGATTATCTCAAGTCCATCGAGGAGTTGGACCTGGAGGCCCACGTCCTGGGCCAAAAGACCGGCGACCTGCACGAGCACGGCCTGGTGGCTCCCTCCCAGGAGGCGGTGGCCTTCACCTTTGACGGCGCCCATGACTCCGAGACCGGAGATTTGTTCAAGGCGGTGTCGCCTTTGTGCGATGACGAAGTAAACCGCTTCACCCACCTGCATCAATCCAGCGACGACCTGGTCAAAAAGGTGATGATGCAGCGCTATTGCGGCACCAAGACCGCCTGCTGCTTCCAGCGCTGCGTGGGCCTGGACGCGGCCAACGCCATCTTCTCCACCACCTTTGAGTGTGACGCCAAGCACGGCACTGACTATCATCAGCGCTTCAAGGATTACTGGCGCTGGGTGCAACTGGAGGACCTGGTGGTGGACGGGGCTATGACCGACCCCAAGGGCGACCGCTCCAAACGGCCGGCGGACCAGGCCGACCCGGACCTGTTCCTCAGGGTCAAGGAGCGCCGCCCGGACGGGGTGGTGATCAGCGGGGCCAAGCTGCACCAGACCGGCATGCTCAATTCGCATGAGATCCTGGTGATGCCCACCCTGACCATGCGTCCCGGCGAGGAGGCCTGGGCTATCTGTGCGGCGGTGCCCACCAACCACCCCGGCGTGCGCTACATCTACGGTCGCCAGACCAGCGACACCCGCAAGCTGGAAGACTCAATGCTGGATGTGGGCAATCCGGTGTTCGGCGGCCAGGAGGTGATGACCGTATTCGAGGACGTGTTCGTGCCCCACGAGCGCGTATTCTTAGACGGCGAGGTGGATTATTCGGGCATCATGGTGGAGCGCTTCGCCTCCTACCACCGCCAGAGCTACGGCGGCTGCAAGGTGGGCGTGGGCGACGCCCTGATCGGGGCCACCGCCCTGATCGCCCAGATGAACGGGGTGGCCGGCGCCAGCCACATCCGCGACAAGATCGTGGAGATGATTCACCTCAATGAGACCATCTATTCCTGCGGCATCTCCTGCTCCACCCTGGGCGAGCGCATGCCCGCGGGCAACTATCAGGTGAACCTGCTTTTGGCCAACGTCTGCAAGCTCAACGTCACCCGCTTCCCCTACGAACTGGCCCGCCTGGCCACTGACGTGGCCGGCGGCCTGTTGGGCACCATGCCCTCAGCCGCCGACCTGGACGATCCCGTGGCCGGCCCCTACATCAAAAAGTACCTGGCCGCCGCCGAGGGCTTCGCGGTTACCGACCGCATGAAAGTGCTGCGTTTGATCGAAAACCTGGTGGCCGGCGCCGGCGCGGTGGGCTATTTGATCGAATCCATGCACGGGGCCGGGCCGCCCACCGCCCAACGCATCATGATCAGCCGCCAGGCCGGCCTGAAAGACAAGGTGGCCCAAGTGAAGAGGCTTTTGGGCATAGACTGAGTTCACCCCGGCCCGTAAAAGCCGGCGACGGCCAGGCCAACACCCACGGAGGCGGCAGTTGAGAACAGCGTCCCGGGCTAATTTTTAAACGCTAGCCCGGATATTTCACGAAGGTTGGATGGCATTGGCGATGCGGGTAGCATTTATCGGTGTGTTATGAAAAAAACGTCTACGCTATCAGTGTACGGT
>JANQFN010000263.1 GCA_028277825.1 Desulfarculaceae bacterium | reverse complement strand
CCCGGCGACAAGGGGGAAAAGGTACGTCCCTGGATGCAGCCCATCTATGACAATCTGCAGTTTCTCTTCCGCTTTTCAGGCGCCGGCGGCATGGCCGGTCTGGTGCAAAAGGTGGGCCGCGGCAAAGGGGTAGGCGCCGTTTCCGAGTTCTCCATCGGGGAGTATCTGGATTTCACCGGCCAGTTGGAGCTGGAGGCCCTGACCTACATCCGGGGACGCTCCATCTCTCGCCGTTTCATAATCGTGGACGAGGCCCAAAACTGTACGGCCCACGCCATCAAAACCCTGTTGACCCGGGTGGGCGAGGGCTCCAAGATCGTGCTCACCGGCGACATCGACCAAATCGACCAGGCTTATCTGGATTCCGCCTCCAACGGCCTGACCATCGCGGTGGAGAAACTCAAATCAGCCGGGCTCTCGGGACATATAACCCTTTTGCGGGGCGAGCGCTCCGCGGTGGCCGAACTGGGGGCCAGGCTTTTATGACAGGCTGAGTCGGTGGCGACGGTCCGGCTGATTCCTTGAGGCGGCCCCGAGCCAGGGTCTTGACACAATCAAATTAAGGCCGCCTCGGCCCCGTGCCCCGCTGTTGGAAGCCATGCGGCACCTGGGAACGCTTAACAAAACTGTAACCGTTTTGTAACACAGCAGGGCTCTTTTTGGCTTATATTAAATGTATAGATTAAACAGGGGTTTAATACCGAAGACCGCCGTGGCGCCTTCCCCAGAATGCCGGGACGGGCGCACAGGTGGAGATTGACCGCATGTCAGAGAAAAAGCCCATACTCACCGCCTGCGCGCCACTACCCAAGGATTTGAGCGCTTTTGACCTGGGTGCGGCCCAGGATATCACCTCGGTGGACCAGGAAATTTACGACGAGATCGTATCGGTGGATTTAAGCCCGGCCCAGCGGCAGATGGTGCTCAATCCCCAGCGGACCTTTCCCAAGCAGAAGGAACTCTTGGCCATACACTGGCATCCCGAGTGGATTCCCCTGGAACTGATCGCCCAACGTCTGGATATCATGTTCCCCAACGCGCAGAGCCGTCTGGTCATCCCCACCCAGCACAATCAGTTGATGACCTTCGGCCAGTACGCCGGGGTGGAGATAGACTGCCTGGCCTCGGGCTTTCAGCGTAAGGTGCAGCTTTTGCTCCATTTCAGCGCCGACAGGGTGGAGGACGCCGGGGTCCTGAAATCCATCCTGGCCCACACCTTCAAATACCGCACCAGCCAGCTCTTCCAGTTCATGGACACGGTGGTGGACCCGGCCCACGCCGAGGACCTGGAGGAGGCGGTCATGGCCACCGGCGCCGGCGAGGAGGTGGTGGCCTTTGTGCGTTTCTACACCGCCCGCCTGGTCAAACTGATCGACCTCAATGAAAACAGCACGCCGCCCCAGATGATCAAGAACAAGCTCTTGAGCGAGTTCATCGAGGCCCAGGGGGCTCGGCACCCGGAGATCAGCCTGGGCCGGGCCCTTTTGCTCTTAAAGGCGGTCAAGGCCATTGTGAAGCGCAAGTTTTCTCTGGATTATTTTTTCCGGGCCTCGGAGGTGATCGAGGAGGTCCGCTCCTTGGGCGGGGGGGTGGTGATCCCCCACCCCGAACAGTTCTGGCCCATCCTGCTGGCCGACTACGATGTGGACGGCTACGAGGTCTGGAACCCCCAGTCCCGGGAATACACCGATTTCTTGATACAGGCGCTCACCCGCAAAAACCGGGAATCGGGCCGGAACCGCCGGGAGCTTTTAATCTTCATGGGTGATGACTGCCACATGTCGGTGAAGATCAAGGATCCGGCCCGGGTGGAGCGCGCCAAGCTGGAGCGCGAAGTGGGCTTGCAGCCGGCCTGGGATGAGTTGGCCATCAGAAAGACCCTGAGTTTTTCCGATGCCAGCCGGGCTCAGGTCATCGCGGAATACCGTCAGCGTTTGCAGTAGCGGTTGTTGCTAGAAAACCTGTAGAGAAGAGAAAGGTCATGTCAGATACTTCCGGTCGCTTTAAGCATCGCAGCATGCAGGACCCCGAGTCCATTGCGCGTTATCTCACGGCCCTCAAAGATGGATTCGAGGAGGGGGCGCTGGTTTTTTCCACCAACGGCAAGCGCCTGGTGGTCAAGCCCCAAGGTTTGATCGACTTGGAGGTGGAGGCCAAGCGCAAGGGGGAAGGCATCAAGCTCAGTCTCAAGTTCCGTTGGAATGAAGAGGAGCCCGCCCATGACGAAGGCGGCCAGCCCCTTCTCATTGAAACCTTTAAAAGGGAATAAAAACTGCCGCCCGCGGGGGACGCTGCCGCCATGAGCACACTGGACGAGGTGCGGGAAAATTTCCGCTTCATGGTCAATGAAGTCACCTCTCAGATGGAGCAGACCCTGAGCTTTGTGCAAGCTCCCTCCCGCCGGGGCATGGAAAAGATCATCTCCGGCGACGACTACATCGACACCCTAAAATCCCTAATCGAAGAAAAAAGCTTCGAGTTGCTACTTGGTCCCCAAAGCATGAGCAAGCAGGAGGTGGCCCTGCTGCGCTCGGTCAACACCATCACATCCAACCTGGAGCGCATGGCCGATTTCGCGGTGAACATCCCCCGCCAGATGAGCCACCTGGAAGACCCCTCCTTTGTGCTTCGTTTCGGCCTTGACAAGTATTTCGCCGAAGTGCTGGCCGGTCTGGGCAACATCGTGGAGGCCCTGGAGAAGCGCGACACCGGCTTGGCCTTCCGCATCTGCCACGCAGAGTTCAAGCTGGACAGCCAACACGAAAAGAACTTTACCCAGGTGCTCAAGGAGCTCCGGGCGGGCGGTGAACCCGGCGACCTGGTCACCGTCTTGTTCATCTCCAACTATTTAGAGCGCATGGGCGACAGTCTTTTGAACATCGGTGAGGCCATTTTGTTCTCGGTGGTGGGCGAGAAGATGAAGATCCGGCAGTACCGCGCGTTGACCGACGGCCTGGCCTCCGGCGGGGCCAAAGCGCCGCTCGCCCAGGTGGAGTTCGAGTCCATCTGGGGCACCCGCTCCGGCTGCCGCATCGGAGTGACCCGGGAGTCGGGCGCCCAAAGCGCCCGGCCGGTGCTGTTCAAGCACGGCAATTATCAAAAGCTGAAAAACGAAAAGGTCAACACCGAGATTTGGGACCAATTGATACCCGGGCTGCCTCCCAAGATATGGGAGTTCCAAACCGACTCCGAAGGCAGGAGTTCGGTGCTCATGGAGTTTCTCACCGGTTGCACCCTGCAGGAAATGGTGCTCAACGCCGAGGAAGCCGACCTGGGCAATGCCCTGTTCCTGCTGGAGGAGGTGCTGGGCCGCGCCTGGAGCAAGACTAAAAGGGCTCAGCAAGTCTCTGCCGATTTCATGGGACAGATACGAAGCCGGCAAAAGGCGGTGTTCCGCGTGCATCCTGATTTTGACGCCGGTCAGTTGGCCATCGGCGATCTCCCCCTGCATTCCTTTGATCAGATCTTAAGCAAGTTGGAGCAAACCACCCAGGACCTGGCCGCCCCCTTCTCGGTCTTAACTCACGGCGATTTGAACCTGAACAACGTCATCTACAGCGGTGATGACGAGAGGATTCACTTCATCGATCTGCACCGCTCGCGCCAAACCGATTACGTGCAGGACGTCTCGGTCTTTTTAGTCTCCAATTTCCGTCTGCCGGTGTTTGAGCGCGAGATCAGGCAGCGGCTGGAGACCGCTATTGACACCTTTTTGCAATTCGCCGAGAGATTCGCCCAGGTGACCGGAGACGGGACTTTCCAGGCCCGCCTGGCCCTGGGTCTGGCCCGCTCGTTGTTCAGCTCCACCCGTTTTGAAATGAACCGCGGGTTCGCCCGCAATATGTTCCTGCGCTCGGTTTACCTGATGGAGAAGCTGATCGAGCACCAGGGAAGGCCCTGGCAGGAGTTTTCGCTGCCCCCCAACGCCCTGATTTACTGAAGTTACGCATCATAAAGGACGGGCTCAATTGAAAGACGAATTGAAAATCGCGGTAGTGGGCGTAACGGGCGGCTGGTCCAGCGAACGCCTGGCCGACGCGCTGGAGGAAAAAACCGGGTTCCGCCTGCTGGTGGACTTGGGCCGGGTGTCATGCGATCTGGCCGCGGGCAAGGCCTTTTTCAAAGACTTTGAACTCACCGCTTTAGACGGCCTGGCGGTGAAAAAGGTTGGTCCGGCCTATTCGCCGGAGCTCCTGGACCGCCTGGAGCTTTTGCGTTTCATCGCCGCCCGGGGAGTGCGCATTTTTTCCCGCCCGGAGCGCATTATCGCCGTACTCAACCGGCTGGCCTGCACCGTGAGCCTGGCCCAGGCGGGGGTGCCCCTGCCGCCCACGGTGGTCACCGAGGACGTGGACCGGGCGGCGGCGGCGGTGGAGGCCTTCGGCCCCAGCGTGCTCAAACCGCTCTACACCTCCAAGGCCCGGGGCATGGTGCTGATCGATCCGGCCAACGGGCTCAGGGAGGACCTGGCCAACTTCAAGGCCTCGGGCAACGCCATCATCTATGCCCAAAAGCGCCTGGAGCTGCCCGGCCAGGACCTGGGCGTGGTGTTTTTAGGTGGCGAGTATCTGGCTACCTACGCCCGGGTGGCCAACCAGAATTCCTGGAACACCACCCGCCGGGACGGAGGCAAATACGCATCTTATGAACCGTCCGCCGGCGTGATCGATATCGCCCGCCAGGCCCAGGACGTATTTGGCCTGGACTTCACCAGCGTGGACATAGCCGAGACCCCCCAGGGGCCGGTGGTGTTCGAGGTCTCGGCCTTTGGCGGCTTCAGGGGGCTTTTGGAGGGCTGCGACATCGACGCGGCCGCAGCCTATGCCGGGCATATGGTCAAGGAGCTTGAGTCATGAACCGCTTGACCTCACTGGATCAGCTGGCCGCTAAGTTGCTCTCGGCCCACGCCATCACGGACCAGTTGGCATTGACCCTGGCCGGCTGGCAGATCAAGGTGGTCTCCAACAGCCATGAGCTGATCGCGGACCTGGCCGCCTATTTCAAGCCCTTCGCCTCCCAGGCGCCCGATCCTCACCTCACCATAACCGCCCTGGAGGCTCCGGAGTTGGACACCGGGCTTGATTACACCGTCAAGCAGCCCGATCCGGGCAAGACCAAGATCAAGGAGGAATGGGCCGATCTGGAAGGCGGCCGCGTGGTGCGCAAACGGCTCACCGGCATGGTGTTCGCCTTTGGCGGCGAACATCATTTGGCCGTGGGCCCCTGTTTGCGCAACTCCAACCAGGTGATCAACTTCGTCAACAACCGGCTGATCCAGTTGGAGCTCAACCAGGGGGGGCTGTTGGCCCACGCCGCCGGGGTGAACAGTGGCTCGGCCGGGCTGGCCCTGGCTGGCTTTTCCGGCATGGGCAAATCCACCCTGGCCCTGCACCTGATGAGCCATGGGGTGAACTTCGTTTCCAACGACCGCCTGGTGGTGGGGCGCCGGGCGGACCAGACCGGCATGACCGGCGTGCCCAAGCTGCCGCGCATCAACCCGGGCACCGCCTTGAACAACCCGGATCTGGTCAGCGTGATACCGCCGGATGAAAAAAAGCAGTTCTTGGACCTGAGCAGCGACGAACTCTGGAACCTGGAGCACAAGTACGACGTGCACATTGATGAGTGTTTCGGCCCGGGACGCTTCAAGCTGCACAGTCCCATGAACGCCCTGGCCATACTCAACTGGCAGCGCAACGGCGCGCCCGTGCATGTTCAGCAAGTGGAGCTGTCTGAGCGCCTGGACCTGCTGGCCGCCTTCAAAAAGGACTGGGGACTGTTCTTTCTGGCCGACGGCGTCGAGCCGGATCACTCGGACCAAGCCTATTTGCACGCGCTCAGCGGCGTCACCACCTTCGAACTCAGCGGAGGAGTGGATTTTTTGGGCGCGGCCAAGCGGCTTTTGGATGAGTTGGGGTGGGAGCCATGACCCAAGGCCCGTCCATCCGCCTCACCCGCACGGT
>JANQFN010000256.1 GCA_028277825.1 Desulfarculaceae bacterium | reverse complement strand
CTACGATTGAAAAGAGGCCAATATTTGTAGTTGCCAAGTCAGCCAGCTAAATCTTAAGATGAATCATGCCAGATGAACCGGTGACTACTCTCGGGGTCCGCATCCCCAAGAGCCTACACAAACGGCTCAAGCTGTTCTGTGTGGAGCAGGAAATGGAGATGCAAAAGTTTGTCGCCGAGGCCATCGAGCAGAAGCTGGACCAGGTCCGGAAGAAGACGTCTGGCGCAAAAAAGAAGTCTTAGCACAACAGATACAACTCAAGCCGCTCAGTGCCGCCAGGCCATAACTGCCCCCTGAGGAAACACCATGAAACCACAGAACCCGGCACCGGCGCTCGTCCCCCCCAAATTCAGGGTCCGGGAGCGGGACGCGGACGCGCCCAAGAGTTTCATTGAATACTACGGAATCCAAAGGGTCATCGGCGCCCTGGTGGGCTTGGTCTGCGTGGGCGCGCTGGTCTGGTTTTTTTAACCGGATCGGCCCGTCAGCCGCTGACCAGATCCCCCCGCCTACAAATCATCCACGCACTTGGCGAATTCCTGGGCCCGCTTGAAGATAAGGGGCCGGGTCTCATTCACATAGGCGCAGTAGCCCTGCGGGTCCTTGGGGTCCGCCCCCTCCAGCAGGTTTTCACCGGCCAGCACCACGTCGTCGTAGAGCATATCGGTCTCGTATTTACAGGCCAGGCTGGCCGGCTGATCTCCGCCCAGGCCCTTGGCATCAAACTCCACCAGGGCCTCGATGGCCGCCTCCAGCTTCCTGACCGCCGCCTGCAGCCTGCCCAGGGCCTTTTGGCTCAACACGCCGCCCGGGGCCTTTTGGCAGGCGTCCATGCTCAGGATTAGCTTGTTGCTGGCCTCGATCACCGTCTCGGCGGGGTCCTCGCCGGCCAAAGCCGGCCCAGCCGGGGCCAGGAGCAAGAGCGCCAAGAGGGCACTGGTCAATAACTTGATCATGGTTAACAATCCCTGGGTTTTTGGGGCAGGCGCATCAGGGCAGGCGGTCCGTTAAAAATAGCAAAAGCTTGGCAGACAGCGCAATCAGGCCTTTTCCGCCTGGACGGCCCTTTTGCGCGAGGAGCGGTTCAAAAAGGCGCCGCCGGCCATGATCAGGGTGCCGCCCACCATCAGGCGCCAGGTGAGGGGCTCGCCGAAAAACAACACCCCCCAGGCCGCGGCGATCACCACCTGGCTCATCAGGACCACCCCACCCTCGGCCGCGGGCAGATAGTAGAAGCCCTGGTTCAACAGGATCTGGCCGATGGTGGCCACCACCCCGATGGCGGCCAGGAAAAGCAGGCCGTCGCTGCTGGGAACCAGATCCTCGTATCCCAGGACCAGGGGCCAGAAGGAGACCACCAGGGCGGCCAGGCAGAAGAACAAATAGATGGCGTAAGGGGTGTGTTCGGCCGAGAGCCGTCGCACCAAAGAGGTGTTGAGCCCGGCGAACACCGCCAGGACCAGGGCGGCCAGGTGCCCGAACTGCAGCTCGATGCCCCCGCCCGGGGCCATGATCACCACGATGCCGCCAAAGGCGATGGCGATGAACAGCCAGTCGCCGCGGGCGATGCGTTCGTTGTTTATCCAGATGGAGAACAGGGCGGCGATGGCCGGGAAGAGGTAGAAGATCACCATCACCTCGGCCAGGGGAATCTCCTTGAGGGCCACGATCATGGCCAAAAAGGCCACGGCGCCCGACAGGCCGCGCAGGGACATCAGCTTGATGTTGGGCCCCAGCAGCTTGACTTTCAGGGTGGCGGCCAAGACCAGCATGATCAGGGTGCCCACCAGGGCCCGGTAAAAGCTGATCTGCCACAGGCCCACCTCGTCGCCGGCCAGTTTCACCACCACGCCCATGAAGGCGAAGAAAAAGGCCGAGGCGACCATGCAGGCCGCGCCCAGCAGGCGCTGGTTGCCGCTTGGCTTGCTCAAAGGGCTACATCCCGTTTAGTGAAGGCGCTACAGGCGGGTGCATCCCGCCCTGGCGGGGCAAGCATACCACAAAATGGAATGATGTTCCGGAAAATGAACAGGTCAGGCGGATTCACCGCCCAGGTGCAGGCATTGGCGCACTGAAGCCCAGTTGACCACCCCGTTTCTACAGTCGCGGCCCTCCATCAGGACCCCCTGCAGGGCTGATTTCACCTTGGAGCCGCCACCGCGTTCGCCCACCGCGGCATAGCGGCCCCGGCGCAGGGTGTGCTTGGCCAGGATGCGGTGGCGCATGTGCCAGGGGCAGGTCACCCCCAGGGCGGCGCCCGGCCCGTGGGCCTTGATCTTGTTCTTTATGAAGACCTCGCTGGGCAGCAGCCCCCGGTCCCGGATGATGCGCGAACTGGGCACCACATACACCGCGGCGTAGCCCAACCCCAGGGCCTCGGCCCGGATCTGGCCCACCTGGCAGCCGGGGCAGTCCCCGCTGCAACGCAGCCCCACCTCCGTATCCACCCCGGCCGGGCAGTCCAGGGGACGCAGGCAGAAAGGCAGGAACAGCAGGCGATCTTTATAGGGAGTGGCCGCGAATGTCTTTTTGAAGTACTTATTGCCGGCCTTGACCAAAAGCCGCAAGTCCAGGCCCGGGCTGATCCGGTCCAAGAGCCGGGCCATGATCCAGCCGAAACGCCGAAACAGGGCCAAGGTCAGCGAGGGCCAGAGCAGGCGACCGAACAAAAGGGGGCCCAGGATCAGCGCCGTAAAAACGCCCAGGGCCAATATCATCCACCAATACCAAGCCAAGAGGTTCATCTCCTTGAGAATTAGTGAAGCTTGACAGAAGCCGGGCCGCTCCACAACCCTTGTAACCCTTTTTTCACGATTTAACTCAGTGGGCCCGGCGGCCGGGCTGGATTGGCCCGGCCATTCGTGCTATGTCTGGAGGCCCGCCCCGCGACTATCGCCGCCGGCCGCATCCCGGCCCGGGAGGAACCCATGCTGCTGTTGAACCCCAAGGATCATTCGCGCCCTTACCCGGACGATAAGTCGCGGGACATCATGCTCAAAACCATCCAATTCTTCGAAGACAAGGGCAAGGTTAAGCTCAAGGAGGATGACCGCAACCGGGTCTGGTACGCTGACCTGCTGCAGTTTTTGAAGGACGAGGAAATCTTCTACACCCTGTTGACCCCGGCCAAGTACGGCGGTGAGAGCTGCCGCTGGGATTCTTGGCGTAACTGCGAGTTCAACGAGATCCTGGCCTTCTACGGCCTGCACTACTGGTACACCTGGCAGGTGACCATCCTGGGCCTGGGGCCTTTGTGGATGACGGACAACGAGGCCATCAAGCAAAAGACCGCGGCGCTTTTAAAGCGGGGCGAGGTGTTCGGCTTCGGCCTGTCGGAAAAGGAGCACGGCGCCGACGTCTACGCCAGCGAGATGACCCTCTACCCCGAGGGCGAGGACGGCTTTCGCGCCCGGGGCGGCAAGTATTACATCGGCAACGCCAACGTGGCCGCCCTGGTCTCCACCTTCGGCCGCATGGCCGGCACGGATGAATACGTGTTTTTCGCGGTGGATTCCCAACATGAAAAATTCGATTGTGTGCAAAACCTGGTGAACGTACAGTCCTATGTGGCCGAGTTCGCCCTGCACGACTATCCCCTCCGCCAGGCCGACATCCTGGCCCGGGGTTCGGCGGCCTGGGACATGGCGCTGAACACGGTGAACGTGGGCAAATACAACCTGGGCTGGGCCTCCATCGGCATCTGCACCCACGCCCTGTACGAGGCCATCAACCACGCGGCCAACCGCCGGCTCTACAACCGCTTCGTCACCGACTTCCCCCACGTGCAAAAGCTCTTCGTGGACGCCTACACCCGGCTGGTGGCCATGAAGCTGTTCGCGCTACGGGCCTGCGACTACCAGCGCTCCGCCTCCCTGGACGACCGCCGCTATCTGCTGTTCAATCCCATGGTCAAGATGAAGGTGACCATGCAGGGTGAGCAGGTGATCGATGACCTGTGGGACGTGATCGCCGCCCGGGGCTTTGAAAAGGACGTATACTTCGAGATGGCCACCCGCGACATCCGGGCCCTGCCCAAACTGGAGGGCACGGTGCATGTGAACATGGCCCTGGTGGTCAAGTTCATGGCCAATTATCTGTTCAACCCGGCTGACTACCCCGAGATCCCCCGGCGCGACGACCCCGCGGACGACGAGTTCCTCTTCGCCCAGGGCCCCGCCAAGGGCCTGGGCCAAATACAGTTCCACGACTACCGGCTGGCCTATGATCAATGGGACCTGCCCAACCTGAACCTGTTCAAAGAGCAGATCGAGGCCCTGAAGAACTTCCTGCTCGAGGCCCCTCCCGACATCCCCCAGCAGCGGGACGTCGACTTCCTCTTGAGCCTGGGCGAGGTGTTCACCCTGGTGCCCTACGGTCAGCTCATCTTGGAAAACGCGGCCATCTACGGCCTGGACAACGATACCGTGGACCAGATCTTCGACTTCATGGTGCGCGACTTCTCACAGTACGCCCTGGAGCTGTATCACAAGCCCAGCGCCACGCCCGAGCAGATGGAGCTGTGCCTGGCCATGATCAGAAAGCCGGCGGTTGACAGCGAGCGCTTCCAGCGGGTCTGGGAGGATCAAGTCTACGCCCTGGAAGGGGTCTATGAGATGAACGATTAGTGTTTCAGCTTTGATCGGGTCGGTTCCGTACAGGGGCGGGGGTTCTCCCCGCCCCGGTTATTTGCATGCCGCTGGCGGCATCAACTCCGCTGGCGTACCATTGTGCGCAGTATGGACCAACACCGCTCCAGCCTGTTCCTCATCGTCAGCGCCTGTGTGCTCCTCTTGTTGTCGTTCGGCTACCGCTCCGGTTTCGGCCTGTTCGTAAACCCCATATCAGAGGCCGGCGGCTGGGGACGGGAAATAATATCACTGGCCCTGGCCATCCAGAACCTGGTCTGGGGCATCGTGGCGGTGTTCGCCGGGGGCCTGGCCGACCGCTTCGGCAACTTCAAGGTCATCCTGGCCGGCACCGTGGTCTATGCCCTGGGCATGGTGTGGATGGCCAGTGCCGGCACGCCCTGGGCGCTCAGCGCCTCGGCCGGGGTGCTGGTGGGGGCCGGGGTGGCGGGCACCTCCTTTGGCATCGTGCTGCCGGCCATGGCCCGGGCTGTGGGGCCCCTGCGCCAGCAGTGGGCCATGGGCCTGGGCACCGCCGCCGGCTCCCTGGGACAGTTCGCGGTGGTGCCCCTGGCCCAAGTTCTGATCGATGCCTACGGCTGGGTGCTGGCCCTCTACATCCTGGCCGGCTCGTCTTTGCTCATGGCCGCCCTGGCCATCCCCCTGGCCCCCTATTCCGGCGGGGAGGAGGCCGGACCCAAGGGCCTCAAGCAGAACATGCCCCAGGCGCTGGGCGAGGCCCTGGGCCACCGCTCATACGTCTTGCTGGTATGCGGTTTTTTCGTCTGCGGCTTCCACGTGGCCTTTATCACCGCCCACATGCCCGCCTTTTTGAGCGACCACGGCTTCTCCGCCTCGGTGGGGGCCTGGAGCTTGTCCCTCATCGGTTTGTGCAACGTGGCCGGGGCCTATCTATCGGGCATCCTCTCGGGCAGAATCCCCAAGCGCTCGGTGCTGGTCTTCATCTACCTGAGCCGGGCGGTGGCCATCAGCCTGTTTTTGCTTTTGCCTCTGAGCCTGACCTCGGTGCTGGTCTTTTCGGCGGTGATGGGCTTTTTGTGGCTGGCCACGGTGCCGGCCACCGCCGGCCTGGTGTCGGTCATGTTCGGCACCCGCTATCTGGCCATGCTCTACGGCCTGGTGTTTCTGGGTCACCAGGTGGGCAGCTTTTCCGGGGTCTGGCTGGGGGGTTGGCTGTATGACACCACCGGCAGCTATGACGGGGTCTGGTGGCTGGGCGCGGCCCTGGGCCTGGTGGCCGCGCTGGTGCACTGGCCCATCCGCGAACGCCCGGTGGCGCGCCTGGCCGCAGGGGGCCGTAGGCCGAAGCCTTCCTAAGATCGGCAGAAGAAAAAGAAGTTGGGAAGCTAGAAAGGGGGGCCTGCCTGCGGCCTTCGCCGCCAAGGCTACCTGGGCACTTGGCGAGGCCGCATCAGGGCCCGGGCCACGATGACCGCTTTTCCTTGTAGGGGCGGGGTGATCTTGCCCCGTTTTTGTGGACACCGAGTTAAGCAGCCATTTTGACCATTTCATATTGGGCCGGGGTCATGTAGCCCAAGCTGGAATGTCTACGGCT
>JANQFN010000205.1 GCA_028277825.1 Desulfarculaceae bacterium | reverse complement strand
GCCGCGGCGTCGTCCTGGTTGACGCTCACCGGCTCCAGCCCCATCTTGCGCTGGTAATAATCAGGGTATTTTTTAGTGAAGGGCAGGCCCAGGCCCAACAAGAGAGCCAAGGGTATGAAGGCAAAGAATACGATGTGGGGCACCGGTCCGGCCGGGGGGGAGAAGACGAACTCCATCAGGGCCGAGACCGAACAGGCGGCGAACAGGGCCGCCCAAACAATGGTCATGTGCCGGTTGATGTCCCGGTAAATGTTGGTGGCGCGCACCGCCTCTGGGGTGCGCTTTTGGGCAAAGTGCTCGGTGAAAAGGGGTGCGCCGAACAAGGGCGGCAGCGCCACCATGAAAAACAGCACCCCATAGAGCACGGCCACCGGCGCGGCGGCCATAGCCCGGCCCGGGCCGGTGGGCCACAGGGCGAAGCTGAGCCCGCCCAAGGCCACGAAGAGGCTCATGCCCCACTCCACCATGGAGGCCTTCTCCCAGCGCTTGAGCAACAGCATCACCGGTATCAGGCCGGCGGCCATGGCCAGGCCCAGACCAGCCATCAGCGGCGGGGAAAAGGCCCGAAACTCGCCCACGGTGATAAAGGCCGAGGCGCAGACAACGGGCAATATCTTAAGCAGCGCCTTCATCGCCCCCCTCTCCGTTCAGCAGGTTTTCGTCTTTGAGGTGTTCCGAGGCCGCCACCCGGTGCTGGAACAAGCGGTCTATTACATAGGCGCGGGTGGCCCGGGCCGCCTTGACCAGCTCCAGAGTCACCGCCGCATCCATCTCCGGCGGCATCTGGCTGGTGAAGCGGCTGCGCAGGGCCATCTCCCGGTCCACGATCTGCTTGCCCAGGCGCACATAGTATTCCACGTCTTCCGGCCTGAGGCCCTGGGCGTGGCCCGCCACATAAACCCGCGCCATGGCCAGATCCTGTTGGTCGTAGAGCCCCTCTTCCAAAGGCAGCAGCAATTCGGCTTCTAGAAGCTGTTGCAAATGATCGGGCTCCATGCCCGCGGCGGCCAGGAACTGCTCGGTGTTCAGTTTGGCTTCTTGCTCCCGCCCGAAAATCTCCTGGGACAGCTCCACCAGGGAGGTGATGTCCTGGCCCTGGTCGCTGGCCTCCAGAATTGTTTTGATCTTGCCCAAGGGCAGGCGGTGCTGATTTTGCAGACTCTTGATCAAGGCTGCCCGTTCCACGCACTTGGGGTCGTAGTAGGCCATGTTGGGGCTGGTCTTGACCGGCTCGGGCAAAAGTCCCTGCTGCACATAGTAGAGCAGGGTCGATTTGGCCAAACCGGTGGCCTGCATCAGTTCGTTCATGCGCAGCCCCTGGGGACGGGCGGCTTTTGCTTCGGTTGGTTTTTTTTGATTTGCCATGTGCCCAGGTTAAACTGGGTGCAGATTAATGTCAAGCACAAAGTGGCACTTTGCGCTTTTCTTTTTTTGATCTCCAGGCAGACTTTGAGGCACCAACAAAAAGCCAGGGACACGGCGCTTGCCAGCAGCCGCTTCTGGGGCTAGGATGGCCTGAAAGGAAGGGGTGTTTTTTGCGGCCTTTGACTTCACCTCTCATAGGACTATTCGTCCTTGCCCTGTTGGCGACCGGTATCTTGCTGCCCCAGCCGGTCCAGGCCCTGGACAAGGTGCGGCTGCAACTGCAGTGGGTGCACCAGGCCCAGTTCGCCGGCTATTACCTGGCCCAGGACCAGGGCCTGTATAAAAAGGCCGGCCTGGAGGTGGATATCAGGCCCGGCGGCCCGGGCATCGATCCCCTGGGCGACCTGGCCGCCCTGCGCTGCGATTTCGCCACCTCTTGGCTCTCCCAGGCTCTCCTGCTCCGAGGCCGTATGGTACCCTTGGTGCATCTGGCCCAGATAATGCAGCGCTCGGCCCTGCTTTTGGTCACCTGGGCCGACAGCGGCATCGAGAGCATCCAGGACCTGGACGGCAAGCGGGTGGGCCTGTGGCGCAAGCAATTCGCCCTGGCTCCCCGCGCCCTGTTCCACCGCGAGGGCATCAGCGTGGACGAGGTGCAGCAGCGGGTGACCATGGCCCCGTTTTTGGCGCGGGCGGTGGACGCGGCCTCGGCCATGCTCTACAACGAGTACAATCAGCTCTATCAGGCGGGCATCGACCTGGACCAGTTGCGCATCTTCGATTTCGTGGAATTGGGCCTCAACTTCCCCGAGGACGGTATCTACACCCTGGAGCAGACCTGGCAAAAGCGTCCCCAGGTATGCCGCCGCTTTGTACGCGCTAGCATCGAAGGCTGGCGTCTGGCCTTCGAGCAACCCGAGCTAGCCCTCAAAGCGGTGATGAAACGGGTCGACGCCGCCCACCTGGCCAGCAACATCGCCCACCAACGCTGGATGCTCAACTCCATGCAAAAGCTCATCACCAACCGGGTGGGCACGGCCCTTATCGGCCAACTGGCTCCCTACGATCTGAAATTCGTAAACGAAGTGCTGGTCAGGCAGGGTTTTCTGGCTGAGCCGGCCGACGTGGAGGGATTCGTGGCCCAGGCCTGGAGAGAGCCATGAAGGGCGATGTATTGCGTCCGCGCTGGCTAAAATTGCGCGCCCGCTTTGTGATCTTCGTGCTCAGCGGGGTGGCGGTGGTGGCCGCGGCCATGGCGGTACTCAGCCACCAGGAGGCCAGCGAGGCCCTGCTGGACGCCAGCCAGGAACACCTGCTCTCCCTGGCCAACTCCCAGGCCGCCGAACTGGGCCGCCGCCTGGCCCTGGTGGCCAGCACCCCCAAAAACCTGGCCGATACCCTGGAGACGGTGGGTATCGGCAATGCCCAGACCGTGACCGAGGTGCTGAGCGAGCACGTGGCCTCCAATCCCCATATCTTCGGCATGGCCCTGGCCCTGGCGCCCTACACCGTCTCCCCGGGCCAGCGCTTCTTTGCGCCCTATGTCTACCGTTCGCCCAGCGGTCTCAAGGCCACGGACTTGGACGACCCAGCCTATGATTATCCCACCCAGAATTGGTACTTGATACCATCTCTTTTGGGCCGGCCGATCTGGAGCGAGCCCTATTATGACAAAGGCGGCGGCTGGGTGTTGATGACCACCTACTCCGCGCCCATGATCAAAAAGGGCATCGTACTGGGGGTGACCACCGCCGACGTAGAGCTTTCCCACTTGGGCAAGGAGGTGCGCACCCTGGACGTGGGTTACGGTGGCTACGGCTTCGTGCTCACCCAGCAGGGCACCTTTTTGGCCTCGCCCAACAAAAAATGGGTGATGCGCCAGTCCATATTCTCCCTGGCCGAACAATACAACCGGCCCGACCTGCGCCTCCTGGGCAAGCGCATGGTACGCGGCGGACGGGGGGTGGTGCGCATAAAAGGACTCACCAGCGACGAGCCGGTCTGGATCGCCTACGCCCCGGTCAGGGGCGTGGGCTGGAGTTTTGGAGTGGTGGCTGAGGAGGACGAGGTGCTGGCGCCGGTCTTGGCCCTGACCGAGCACCAGCTCTACTTCGCCCTGGGCGGGCTCTTGGTCATCGCCGCAGTGGTGCTGTTGATGGTGGTGGGTCTCACCAAGCCGGTCAAGCTTTTGACCGCCGGCGCCAAGCGCCTGGCCTCGGGTGATTTGGAGGCCCAGGTGGACGGGGTGCGCCCCGGCGACGAGGTGGGCGAGCTGGCCCAAAGCTTTAATACCATGGCTTCAGACCTCAAGGCCCACGTGAACGAGTTGCAGCGCAAGAAAGAGGAACTGGAAGCCAGCCTGCACCGCATCGAGCTTCTGGAAAACATCGAGAGCACCCTGAGCAAGTTCGTGCCCGAGTCGGTCAAGGCCCGCATCGATGAGGCCCCGGAAGCGCCGGATCTGGAAAAGCGCGAAACCGACGTTTCGGTCTTGTTCTTGGATGTGGCCGGCTACACCAAAATGAGCGAGCAGGTGGCCACTGATGAGATGAATTTCCTGATCGAACGCTACTTCTCCAGTTTCTTAGATGACATCTACAAAAATAAGGGCGACATCAACGAGACCGCCGGCGACGGCCTGATGATCATCTTCCAGGATGAGGACCCGGTGGTGCACGCGGTAAACGCAGTGAGGACCGGCCTGGCCATTGACAAAAAAGTGGCTCAGGTAAACCGGCAGGAGGCGGGGCGCTTCCAGGCGGTGACCATCAACATCGGGGTTAACTCGGGCATGGCCCTGGTGGGGTCCTCCCGCTTCGAGGGCCTGGCCGGCACCCGCTGGACCTTCACCGCCTCGGGCCCGGTGACCAACGTGGCCGCCCGCATCGGCGCCCTGGCCACCAAGGGCGAGATCTACGTGGGCGAGGAGACCGCCCGCCGGGTGCGCGGCCGCTTCGAACTCAAGGACATCGGCCCCCAGACCCTGAAGAACGTGAAAGAGCCAGTGTTGGTCTACCAGGTGCTGGCAGAGTATGCCGACGCCTAGCTCAAAAAAAGAAAAGAGAGTTTTGAAGTAAAGGAAAAGTCGCCGGTTAGGGTGAAAGCGGCTGGGATCCGGTCTGGCCCAGGCCCGGGGAGGTGATTCCCATTTAACTCCGTGTTGGCAAGTGATTGGAGCCGCGGTTCTGCTCCGCCGCTGCTCAGCCCCTGCCTTGCCGTCCTTTACGGTACGCGGCCCAACGGCGTCCTTTCTACAGAACTATTTTGGTGCATCTCTTATCCTTACCAACCTCTTATCTTATTCTTTCCCACGACTTGGCTCTCAAGCGCCGTCATACGTCTTGAGCCCGGTTCTTGAAGCCTATCTGTCACCCCATAACTGCTTGAGCCGCTTGTCCCGCCCGCAGCCGTAGCGGTAATACTTGTAGCGCAGAGGATTCTTGAGATAGTAGTCCTGGTGATATTCCTCGGCCCGGTAAAAGGGGCCGGCCGGGGTGATTTCGGTGTAGATCTTGGCGAACCGGCCCGAATCGGCCAGGCGTTGGCGTGACTCTTCAGCCAGGCGCTTCTGCTCGGCATCGTGATAAAAGATGCCGCTGCGGTACTGGCTGCCGTGGTCACAGAATTGGGCGTCTTTGACCATGGGGTCTATGTTGCGCCAGAAGACCTCCAGCAGTTTTTCATAGCTGACCTTTTGAGGATCGTAGGTGACCTCCACTGCCTCAGCGTGACCGGTGCCGC
>JANQFN010000184.1 GCA_028277825.1 Desulfarculaceae bacterium | reverse complement strand
CGGGCTGGCGATGTCGGCCAGGGCCGGGGCCGCCATAGCCAGCATAGCTACGGCCGCCACGATCACGATAAGTTTTTTCATTGAACCTTGTCTCCTTTCATGTATTCCAGCAATCGATCTATCTTTCTCGCTTTCGAAGATAGACCGCCATAAACACTTTCATGCGTTAGGTTCACCCCTTACCTGCTTGAAAGCGTTGGTAATGTTAATTTTAATGGCAATTTTAATCTTTAAGTTAAACACTCCACATTTGATTAAATGGTGACTAACTAATTGACATTACCCAATATACTATTGATTTTTTTATCATTTTATGTCATTATTGAAAATAGGCTAATCGCCCATTTTATGTCAATTCTCTGCCCATTTTTCCTAATTATTTAGACTGCGGTTCCGACAAACGGCAAATCGTTAATTACCGGGGACATATCAATAAAAAGTACGCATTGATTTTTTAGGAGCTATGCACCATAGGAAGGTGCTATTTTCTATGGGTAAATTGACTTTATAGGGAAGGATCTTACGGTGTATCCAAATAAATAAGAGTATGTCTAGGTGCAGGAAGGTACTTTGTTTTTACAGTTAGTCCTTCCCTGGCAAGGAATCAATCCTCTAACCTCAAATAACCAATTAACTAAAATGATTTCCCTAATATTCCAACGATTTTAAGACATTCCATTTTCAACTGCTATATTTTTCTATCGATAAACTACTGAATGTACTGCTGATATTACATCGCTAACACTAGGTAAAACAAAGTCCTCCATAGGGGGAGAGAACGGTATAGGTACGTCTTTCGCTGCGACCCTTTTAATCGGTGAATCTAGATCATCAAACATTTCATCCTGTATAAGAGCAGCCAGTTCAGCGCCAAACCCTCCGGTCAGACAAGCTTCGTGTACAATAACCGCCCGGTGGGTTTTCTGTATAGATTTTGCTACCGTTTTTATATCCAATGGCTTCAGAGTTCGAATATCCACAATTTCCACATCTATGTCCCTGCTATACAATTCCACCGCGGCTTCTTGACACAAATAATAGCCGGCTCCATAACACAGCAAGCTCACATCATTTCCTAGTCTTTTGACGGCGGCCTGCCCGAGCGGAATTTGGTAATCGCTTTCGGGAACCACACCCTGCTTGGCGAATAATTTTTTATGTTGAAAAAAAACCACCGGATCGTCGTCACGGATGCTAGCCTTCATAAGTCCCTTCACGTCAGCGGCCTCGCTGGGAACTACAACTTTAAGCCCAGGTATATGCATCATCCAAGCCTCTAAAGATTGGGAATGTTGAGCAGCACCTCTAAGGCCAGCACCGTCAGGGCAAAAAAGTACAAAAGGCAATTTCACTTGGCCTCCGAACATATAGCGTATCTTTGCCCCCTGATTGCACAACTCATCCATGCAGCATGTTATAAAATCAGAAAAATGTATATCAACAATAGGTCGCATACCAGTGATCGATGCGCCAATTCCAATTCCCATTATGGCCGCCTCGCTGATAGGTGTATCTATAATCCGGTCAGGGTATTTTTCGGGAATACCCTTGAACTGTCCAAATATTCCTGAATGTGCTGTTAAATCCTCACCCACAATAAATACGCTTTGATCACGATGCATTTCCTCAATCAAGGCTTCAGCCAAAGCTGCTGAAGCACTCATGATACGCTCGGCCATCCGATTTCACTCCCAGCCAGTTGTCTTAACATTTACGTAAAGATCTTCCAATGCTTCTTCTGGTTCGGGGAAGGGGCTTTGTTCTGCAAACTCCTTGGCCTTGTCCAGCTCCAAGGATACATCATTCCAAATTTGCTTAATGATTTGGTCATTGAGTACTTTATTTTTGCTGAGGGTACTGCCAAAGCGCTCAATTGGATCATTCTTGGTAGATTGAGCATATACGTCTTCTTGATCGCGATATCTCTGTGGATCCCCTTCGAAGTGGCCCCTAATGCGATAAGTTTTGTTCTCAATAAATGTTGGACCATATCCGGATCGAGCCCGCTCTATTGCTACTTTTGCTGCTTTGCGCACAGCCAACACGTCATTCCCATCTACGGTTATACCAGGCATCTCATAACCGGCTGCCCGGACAGATAAGTCCTTAACCGAATACGAGTAAGTGCTGGGAGTAGTGGATGCATACTGGTTATTCTCCACCACGAATATGATTGGCAGTTTCCAGATAGAGGCCATATTCATGGATTCATGTACAGTTCCTCGGTTGCTAGCCCCGTCACCAAAAAAACAAACTGCAACCTGATCCGTTTTACGCATCATAATAGAAAAACCAGCACCTGTTACTATCGGCAACCCGCCAGCAACGATTCCATTGGCACCCAGAATACCTATTGAAAAATCAGCAATATGCATAGACCCTCCTTTTCCTTTACAATATCCTGTTTTTTTCCCATACAATTCGGCAGCCATTTTATTAAGATCAGCACCTTTAGCAATCATATGGCCATGTCCACGATGTGTTGTGGTAACGTAGTCATCTTTCCTAAGGCATGAGCAAACCCCAACACTACTTGCCTCTTGTCCAATAGAAAGGTGAATAAACCCAGGTATTACTCCGGCAGCGAAATCGTCTCCTGCCATAATCTCAAACTGTCGAATAGTCACCATAAGGCGATAAAGCCCTAACATCTTTTTTTTGTCTTTTTCCATTATATCTCAACACTATTTGTATGGCAGTGAAATGATATTAAAAGATCTCAATTGAGATCATGAAACCAAGAAGAAGTTAACGAAGCCAAATAATTCTATATACATTGGTGTTTATTTTTTTAAGTAATGTCATTTGATGCATTAATAATAACCCGAAACAAGTGTGTCATGTTTACTTTTGAATCTTTTTTTGAGAGAAGCGTTTATTTTACTATCACGATTCAGGTCGAGAAGTAACCGGTAATATCTTTCTTAATATTTCGTTCCACCGGCAAATGGCATTTGCTATGATAATTTTGTCTGTACCCACAATGAATGTATTCACTCCATGCCGGTGCCATTCATCGATTGTCTGTTTGCATTCATCTTCGTAGGGGGAAAAAATAGGCATAATTACGGAGCCACCTGCATCAATTGCCATATTCACCATTTCCCGAACAGCATCCTGGACTTTCTTGTGACGCCAATCGCCATTCAATCCCATGGATACAGATAAGTCAAAAGGGCCAAACATAAATGTATTTAGATTTTTTACACTCACTAATTTTTTGAAATTATGATAACCTTCACTCGTTTCAACGAGTGCTATAGCCTCAACTTGAGCCTCTTGTTCAGAAACATATTTTTTCCAATCACGTATATGGTGAGCTCCAGCTCGCACACAAGGGCATGCACCTCTCAATCCATTTGGCGCAAACCTAGTGGAAGCCACTGCGTATTCAGCCTGTTCTCTTGTAGAGACATTAGGAACAACAACATGTTTGCAGCCTGCATCGAGCAATTTCATGATAAGAGTTGCGTCATTTTTTTCCACTCGCACAGCGTAACCAATTCCTACCGAATCACATGCGCGGGACAGGTTTTCTACCGTTTCCACTCCAAATGAACTATGCTCACAATCAATAATTGTAAATTCAAAACCGTTAAATCCAAGTATTTCAACTAATTCTGAACTTGCCATCTGGCTCCAAGTCCCTATAGATATTTGCTTCGACTGTAAAATTGACTTAAATTTTTTCAGCACGAATAACCTCCTTGGAAATAAAAATCATAAACCCTGCCAACTCAGCTTGACTTTTAAAATAAATATTTAGTTCTTAATTAGGTTTTTATCAATGAACAATTGCATCACAAAATTATGGCACTCACATAGTGAGTGACGTCATCACATTTTTTCGATAAGCTGCTATCTATATTTTAGCGAGCATAGTAATAGACTTCTTTTACAGATTTAGTTATGTCATCAGCATTTGGTATATATTTTTGCTCTAACTTGGCACTATAGGGTACAGGCATATTGGGTGCTGTGACTCTGGCCACCGGAGCATCCAGCCAATCGAAAGCCTGTTCCATAATATTTGAGGCGATTTCACTGCCAATCCCGCAAAACCTAGCCGATTCATGTACGATCACCGCACGGTTGGTTTTTTTTACGCTTTTAATAATCTGGTCCATATCCAAGGGTTTCACAGTACGCGGGTCAATGACTTCTATGGAAATGCCTTTCTTTTCCAGCTTAGTAGCGGCTTGCATAGCTTGATCGACCATTGATAACAGTGCAATAACGGTACAGTCAGTGCCTTCACGAACAATTCGTGCTTTTCCAGGCTGGATCGCATAACACTCTTCTGGTACAGGCCTGCTTTCAGAAATCATGTATAATAATTTATTTTCTATAAAAATGACAGGGTTGTCAGATCGAATGGCAGCGACAATTAATCCTTTTGCATCATAGGCGTTGGAGGGAATATATACTTCGAGCCCAGGGATATGTGTGAACAATGATTCAAGAGATTGACTGTGCTGAGCCGCTAAGCTAATTCCAGCTCCTTGCGGCCCTCTAAAGACAATTGGGATTTTGGTTTTACCACCCATCATGAAACGTGCTTTTGCTGCTTGATTGATTATGCCATCCATCATAAGTGTTATAAAATCTAATATTTGTACTTCAACAATAGGTCGCAGCCCCATCATTGCAGCGCCTACGCCACAGTTGGAAAGAACATTCTCAGCGATAGGTGTGTCACGTACCCGTTCAGAGCCGAACTTTTCTTGCAAGCCTCTAGTAAGGCCGAATATCCCACCAATTTTGCCTACGTCTTCACCGATGAGAATCACAGAAGTATCTCGTTCCATTTCCTGCATAATTCCCTCAGTGATCGCCTCCGCATAACTAATGTTGCGGTTGCCTGGGGATGGCTCAAAGCCTTCCACTTTTGGGGGAGCATACACTATATTAATCGCAGTGTCATACTTCAATATTTTCTGTTTCCTAGACCAATTAATTGCGTCACCTATCTTTTCGATGGCTTGGTCGCACATTTTTTTGTACATAGCCCGGTCACATTTTCCTATATCAATCAAATGTTTCAAAAGGCGCATAATGGGATCACGGTCACGCCATTCGTTAACTTCATCTTCAGTTCTATATCGTGGCAAATTTGCCCGCATTGAATGATCACCCCAGCGATAGGTCATCGCTTCAATTAGCGATGGTCCACAACCATCTCTGGCTCGCTTAACTGCATCAGCTACGGTTTCATATATGGGGAATACATCGTTTCCATCAATCTGTTGACCGGGTAGGTTATAAGCTTCAGCTCTCCGCGCAATTCCTTTTCCCGCAATTACATCTTCCATTCGCGTAGATATACCGTACTGGTTGTTCTCACAAAAAAATACGATAGGTAAGTTCCAGATTGACGCCAAATTTAAAGCTTCATGAAAAATACCTTCACCAGCAGCGCCGTCTCCAAAAAAAGCTATGCCAACCGCATTAGAGCTTTTGGTCTTTTCTGCAAGAGCTGCGCCAACTCCTAACCCCATACTTGCTCCGACAATTCCATTGGCGCCTAAGACCTTGCAATCAAAATCAGCAATATGCATGGAGCCTCCGAGGCCACGACAATACCCGTTCTCCTTACCCATCAACTCGGCCATCATCAACTTTATATCAGCACCCTTGGCAATAGTCTGGCCATGTCCCCGATGGTGAGTAAGAATAAAATCATCCTTTGCAAGAGCACCACATGCAGCTACAGCGATTGCCTCTTGCCCTACACATGAGTGAGCCGTTCCTCTAATTTCGCCAGAACTAAATAGTTCTGCAGCACTTGTTTCGAATTGTCGTATGATTATCATTGTGGAAAGCATGTGCAACAGATTTTCATTCGTCAGGGCAATTGTTTTATCGTTGTTTGTTTTTTTGCTTACAATATCTTTTGATTTCATCAATAATATCCTCAATATAAGTTTGGTAGCCAAAGGGATAAAGATGGAAACAGTATGACTATTGACAATGCCAGTACTTGTAATGCTATAAAAGGCCACTGTGCTGACAATATCTCCTGCAATGTAATTTCTTGAGGTGCGACCCCCTTGAGGTAAAAGCATGCAGGTCCGAAAGGAGGAGTAAGATACGCTATTTGCATCGATAAGTTAAAGACAATACCAAACCATATTGGATCATATCCCATTGCCTGGAGAGTCGGTTGAAATATGGGCATTGTAAGGAATAGTATTCCAATCCAATCGATGAACATTCCTAGCAATAAAAAAACCGCAACCATTACTGAAATGATCACTATTGGTTCACTGGAAACACCTATCAAAATTTGTTTCGCAAAAGTGATACCTCCCAGCAAATTATAAATGCCTATCAGTGAATTTGTACCAAAAACAAGCCAAAATACCATTCCACAAGTTTTCATTGATTGAATAAGTGCGCCACGTAGCATTTTCCAGGTTAACTCTCGACGCACCCATGCCGCAATTAAGGTGCCGGCAACGCCGATTGCAGCAGATTCTGTGATTGATGCAAAGCCACCGTAGATAGAACCCAACACAACTACAGCGACTATGATAGGTATGATTACGCCTTTAAACAGACTTAATTTATCCTTCCAACTTAGCTTATTATCTGATTCATGTGCTACTGGACCTAAGGAAGGGTTTATATGACATCTAATTAAAATATATCCAATATACAATAAAGCTAATAAAAATGCAGGAAATATTGTCGCTAAGAACAGGTCAGATATCGATACCTCTGCAGTGATACCATAGAATATCAGTATAATACTTGGAGGTATCATCGTCCCCAGTGAGCCGCCTGCTGTAATGGTACCTATTGCCAATTTTCGGTTATAACCTAATTTAATCATTTGAGGTAAGGCAATAAGACCTAGCAGGACCACTTCGCCCCCAATGATACCTGTGGTAGCCCCCAGCATAATGGCAACTAATAGAGTCACAATTGCCACGCCGCCGCGTAAATTTCCAGCGCTAATATGGAATGCTCGATAAAGGTCTTTCGCTATGCCTGAACGCTCTAATATCGACGCCATCAGCACAAACATAGGTACAGCAACTAGAGCGAATGAATTTAAAAAATCCGCAGTACGGCTACCCAAAATAAATAGTGCGTTAGGCCCGAAATTAATGAATGCGAGGAAGACCGCTATGGCACCTGATACAAATGCCATTGGTACACCAATGGCAAGCAGCCCAATCATAGTAAGGAGTATTAAAGCCGAGGTTGTGGCTATATCCATTTTCTATTTTGAATCTTTCATTTTATCGGGCTGGCGGTTTAGAATATTTGCAAGCAGAACCACCAAAAAAAATGCAGTCCCTATGAAAAGTGCAAATTTTATAAAAGAAGGTGCTGCTGTATTCCAACTGGTACCGGATCTTTCAGGATTCCAGTCACCCGATGGCGTAAATCTGAACAAGGTTTTATTTGACATCACGGCCGTAGCATAAGCTAATCCACTAAGGTACGTTATCCCGGCCACGTTGCCAATAGCAGTCGACAAACTTTGAAATCTTGGAGACATTTTGTCTGCAAGAGATGTTATACGCATATGTGACTTATGAGCCATACAATACGCGCCTCCAAAAATGAACGAAACAGCAGCTAGCACTCCAGATATTTCGTGTGCCCAAATGGTCGGGCTATTGAAAAAGTAGCGGGCAACCACTTCATAAACCATAAGGGCCACTATTATTAGAAAACTCCATGACAAAATGTCGCCTAGCCCTATAGCAATATAGTTAATAGGACTTTTTCCTTTTGATGTTTGCATGGGAAGTAGCCACTAATCCGTATAATTAAGTTTAACTAGTGCGCACTCTTTAAGATTTTTTCAGAGGGCCTGCATGCACAGGCCCTCAGTTTAGGCTACAGTAACCCCAATTTCTTTAAGTAATCCTTATGGCTGTCTATGATCACCTTACTATCATTACTCTTTTTTGCCCATTTATCCCATACTTTGAGAAGCATAGTTCTAAATGTGGCAGCATCATCTTTCCCAAACTCAATGAACTCGACATCTAGTTCGTTTTTTGCTCGCTTTATTGCGGCCTTATCTTCATCAGTTAACCTTTTACGCAAAGTTTCGTTGAGCCATGCAACAGCATCAATTATTTTCTGTTGTTTTGCAGGTGACAACCTATTCCACTTGGCTAACGTTATGGATACTTCGGTAGTTGGCATGGAGTGACGCGCTAGTATCGAATACTTAGCTTTATTATGCATTCCGAGGGCAACATTTAACGCTACATTTGCTAGGTCGGTCGCATCAAGCACCCCAGTCTCCATAGCGCTCACGGATTCACCTACACCCATTTTAACCATTGAAGCACCAGCCAAGGTAAGCAAATCAGAAGGCATACCACCAGGCGAACGCATTTTTAATCCCTTGAAATCCTTAACTGATCTTATGGGAACCATAGACGGTATTTGCTCTTCTGGCCAGTATACCGGCCCGACAAAAAAGAGACCGTGCTTAGCATACAGTGCTCTGGCGATTTCCAATCCTCTGCCTTCTTTAAACCATTTATCTCGCGTAACGGAATCCGGATAGGCTGACAAAGTGTCTCCAAGTACACCTAAGGCAGGATCCTTACCAGCAAAATAAGTTGGAGCTGTATAATGGCCATCCAACAAACCATTCTCAATAGCATCGATTGTTTCTGCTGCGTTGACCACGGTGTTGCCTGGAAACACTTGGATTTGCACTTCACCATTTGTTTCCTTTTTTAATCTGGCAGCCATTTCCTCAAATGCTTTGGTGGTACTTGCTGTTGGCCCTAGAAATGTTTGCATCTTAAGAACTTCAGCGATAGAAGTTACAGGAAACAAAAAGGTGGTGATGACCGACGTGACTAAAATAAGATGTTTCAGATATTGCATTGCTCTTCTCCTTCTTTTAATTAATTTTGCTTGGAACCGTTACCAGTGGGTTCTATTCCTAATATCTCACAAGTTTCTTCCACGGTTGCTGGTTCCCTACCCAAGTCTCGAGCTTGCTTCACGACCATAGCTACTATTTCTGCGTTACTTAAAATGCCGTATTCCTTAAAGTGATAGTCGCCAAGCCCAATGGACACGTGTCCACCTGCATTAATAATCATTTCGGTGAGTTTGAACAAATTGCCCTTGTAATTTACTACCGTCCAGATAATGTCTCTATTTTTTGGCATAAATTGAATTTGTGCGGACAGGCCCTCCGGTGTTCCGGGATGTCCAGAGAGGCAAATACCATCAGTTAGACATATGCATATATAAGCGGGTTCCGGTACTATGCCCATTTTCATAAATGCCTCAAGCTGACGCGTAAAGCTAACATTCCAGGTCACAAGATACTGCTTTAAACCATAGTGGTTTATCCTGTCAGCAAAATACATTAGGGTTTCCGTTGAATTCTTATAAATGAGATCCGTCGTGGTATATCGATTGGATTTAGGATCCCACCAGTCAACATTAACACTTCCGACATCCATTGGCGCAAAATCCGGAGCGGTCCCAGGTTTTTTCATCATTTCTTCAATCGCGAAAAAACGTTCCTCAGCACTCGCATCGTTTGCAATGTAACCTAATGATGGATGCAATAGTATGGGGCAGACATTTCGAATCCCCGAATTTACTTCTTTATAAATTTCTGGACTATTGTTAGGGGTGCCATCAGAATTTCTTCCGTGGTAATGTAATACTGAAGCACCTTCATTATAACATGCCACAGAATCTGCAATAATTTCTTCGGGAACTAAAGGGACATTACTATTATCATCTTTCGACGCCAACTCGTTAATCCTAGCTTCAATAATTATCTTATCCATTAGACTTCCTTCTATTAAAAATAAATGCTTATTATAATAGATTGTTACTACTTACTGTGATATATTTTTACTAGTAGTTATTCGTAGTTGCCACGATGAGATTACTTAGTGCTATTTTGATGTTACCCGTGACTTCTTTTGTTTGAGCTAGCTGTTGGTAGGGGTCGTTTATTTCTCTTAATTGCAAAAAGAAGACGTTTTTTGAAATTTTGGATATGGGCACTCATTATTTTTTTAGCAGTTAAAGTATCTTTAGCCATAATTGCATCTATAAGAGCATTATGCTCTTCAATTGCTTTTTCAAATTGAGATGATATAAGTCCTGCCTTAAAGGATGAAAACTGGATTATATTGCGCAAACTATGGTATATTTCTAGCCAATATCTATTTCCCGAGGATTCAATTATGAAATCATGAAAATTTCTATCGAGCATTATATACTGAGATTGTAGGTCAGATATATTTTCATAAACATCCTTAGCACCAATCATTTTTTTCTCAAGATCTTTAAATTCACTAGCATATTTATTCAATTTATTAAGATCAATATTTTCAATTGAGCGTCCCAAAAAAGCAATTTCGATTTGTTCGCGAGCGTCTAAAAGTTCTTCCAGTTCACTATCACTAAGGTCAGGGACTCGAGCTCCCTTTCGAGGTATAAATTCAAGCAGTCCATCACCTTGAAGACGCCTAAATGCTTCTCGCACTGGAGTGCGGCTGATACAAAGTTGTTTTGCGACCTCGTCTTCCATAAGCCAATGGCCAGATGTGATCCATCCGTTAACTATGGCATCCTTGATTATTACATAAGCCTTATTGGCTAAATTACCTTTGGTGGATACTGGCTCTAAAAAACTGAGTGCTTCCACGTTTTCTCCTACTGGGGATACCGTATATAGCCCAACAACCATTCTGTACCTGTTATTGGGATATTCAATCTATTCAACTATAACGAACACATGTGCAGTTATGCAGGTAATTAAGCAATTATCTGTTGAATTAATTTGAGCTTTCAAGTTCATCCGAGCAAATCGCAACTTTTATCACTCTGCCCTTGTGTCGCTGCAGTGCGGCGTTTATGTATTTCTATATGTATACTTAAACGTATACAATCTATTTGTCAAGAGTTTTTTTATTCCAGCGATTTATTTGATACCGCAATGGTCTTATGCCTTCCTGGTCACTTCAGCAAGCACGCATTCATCAAAATAAGTTAACCCAGCTAAATAGCTCGACTTTTTATTATTGTTGTTGGCATCATGCAACACGTAGTATTATAAGATCAATTCTATAATCATGGGGCATGATACGTTTAGTCATATTTGATGTATCCTAACATACGGTCGTAACAGTCGAAGCTAAGTATGTAAAAGGTATGCACATTTCAGAGCGCAAATTCAGTGAGTTGCTGCGCCTGTTTTCGGTTGACCTCAATGCCTCCCAGATCGTCTCCCTAGCGCTCTGGGCTTAGTCGCTATCTTCGTGCTATAGAAATGCGTCTGGCTGAGTTCTGCAACTCCAGGTCTACTATCTTTCTTTGGAACCAGACGTGTAAAAAGCAAGAGGGGAAGAGGAGTTTACGGAAAAACCATCGTCCTCGGTATATTCAAACGCCACGGCAGCGTGTACACTGAAATAGTGCCTAATTGCGCCAAAGCCACTCTGCAAAGGGGCGTTCGGGGAAGGGTAAGTTGGACAGCGTCATCTGCTCCGATGGCTGACGCGGATACATTTGCCAAAATCCACCTTGTCAAATACCAAGGGATACATCCTTATGCATTTATCTTGTATTTTAGAGAGTGCGAATTTAGGTTCAACTGCAGAAATTAAAACATATACAGGCTGTTGCTGAAAATCTTCAGAAATCAGCCTTTAAAGTTGTAGTGCCCCTTTCCCTTTAATAGATATGAAAGTGGTAATTATTCCGCCCATAATTTATTTGTTTAGCCACTGTTTCTACAAACCTAATTAGGTACCCTACTGAAAATGCAAATATAAATAAATGCCCTCCCGCTTGAGTGATTTCTCGCACCACCTTTACTAGCCTTCGTTATTAACAAATTTATTTATTCACAGCTATCTCACACATCCGAAATCATCGTGTCCACAACAAACCATTGCAGCTTGGGTCTCAAGGGTCTATTCCGATAAGGGTGGGGGACTTTTTACGCACAAACAACCCAGGCACCTCACAGTCCAGTACCACGTATCTGGTGGTGTTTGTTCCATTGGGCCCCTAAAGTAAAAGGTTATGATTATCTTACTCATCAATCTCTACTCCTGATGCACGCGTCAAACGCTTCTGGCTTGCCACTGTCACCATCAACCACCTAGTTGAATTCTACTAAATTCTCAGTAGCTTGCGCTTAGATTGTAGCGCCCCGCAGAAAGGCCTTTCCTTGAAGACAAAATACATATAAAATATAACTTTGTGAAAATCTAACGTCTGAGGTTTTTTCACGTAAGCAAGTTGGTGATGCCGATCATTTATTCGGTACTTATGTTTCTGCAGTTAGCCATAACATCATTAACTTAGTCTTTTTGCAACATATTCTGTTTCACTACTGTCCGGTTAACTTTTTGAGATAAACCAAATAATCCAGTCAATTAAATGGGTTGCATCTAGTTTCGACCGTAATCGATTTGAAATCGATTTAGTAAAATTGGGCCATTCTATCACTTCTCTGGTACCGGGAATGGTCCATGAATACAGAACGAACAATTTTTTCTCAGGTCATGAAGCACCTGCCGCTTCACGATTTCCGTAAATGTGTCAAACGATATAACGGCAACCATAGGGTGCGCACCTTGTCATGCCTGGATCAATTTCTTTGTATGGCCTTTGCTCAGCTGACCTTTCGTGAAAGTCTAAGAGACATTGAAGCCTGCCTCAGAGCGGCACAGCCAAGGCTGTATCATATGGGTATTCGTTCCCGCGTTTGTCGAAGCACCCTGGCCGACGCAAACGAAAAGCGTGATTGCCGCATCTATGCTGATTTCGCTCAAATTCTTATCGGCATCGCCAGGGGCCTTTACGCGGATGAAGACTTGGGCATTGATCTTAAGGCTCCCATCTATGCTTTGGACTCAAGTATTATCGACCTTTGTCTTACCCTGTTTCCATGGGCCCGCTTCAGAAAAATCAAAGCCGCAATCAAAGTGCACACACTTTTAAATCTGCGGGGCAGCATCCCACAGTTCATTCACATAACCGAAGGGAAGCTGCACGATGTTAATGTCATGGACCTGCTGCTTGTCGAGCAAGGCTCATTCTACGTGATGGATAGGGGCTATACCGACTATGCCCGTCTGCACACTATTCATCAGGCAAAAGCCTTCTTCGTTATAAGAGCAAAAAGAAATCTCGGCTATCGTCGTGTTTACTCAAGCCCGGTAGATAAAACCATCGGCCTAAGATGTGACCAGACCGGAGTACTCACCAGCCACAAGGCCAAGAACGACTACCCTGACAAACTGCGCCGTGTTTCCTTTCGTGACACTGAAACACAAAAAAAGCTGGTGTTCATCACAAACAATTTTGACTTGCCCCCATTCACCATAGCCCAGTTGTACAAAGCCCGTTGGGCGATTGAGTTGTTCTTCAAATGGATAAAACAGCACTTGCGGATCAAAGCCTTTTACGGATACTCCCCGAACGCCGTGAAAACTCAAGTCTGGATAGCCATCTCTGTTTACCTGTTGGTGGCCATCATCAAGAAACGGCTCGGTGTACAGCACAGCCTCTACACTATTCTACAAATCCTCAGCGTTTCCATTTTTAACAAAACCCCCTTACTGATCGCCTTAAATGAAATCGATTACAAAAACCTAAACTACCCACCTGGCAACCAATTGAATTTATTTGATAGTTAGCCGGACACTAGTGATCCTGTTTATTACATTAGCACAACGTTATTTTGTATAGCGTATTTTGTAATTTCAGCCACATTGCGCAAATTCAATTTTTTCATTAGATTGGCTTTATGATTCCTCACTGTTTTTTGACTAATACATAGTTTATCTGAAATTTGCCGACAAGAAAACCCTTCGGCAATCAATTGTATTACTTCTCTCTCGCGTTGAGTAAGCCGTTCTAGCCCGAACCTATCTCCATAGCCAGAACATGCTGAGCCCTTAAACATGCTTTTTATTAATTTTGACGATATAGAAGGGCTGAGATAAGATTCACTAAAGTGTACAGCATTTATTGCTATTATCAATTCTTGATAAGTGCTGTTTTTATCCAGAATGGCCTCGACTCCAGTTTTCAACATCTCAAAAATATACTTATCTTTTAAATCTGATGTGGAAAACATGATAAACTTAATATTTTGATACTTTTTTTTTATTCGTTGGGCGACATCAACCCCGTTTAGTTCGGGCAAATAAAATTCAATTACCACAATATCCGGCAACATACTGTCTATTTTATTGATGACCTCCTGACCACTATTCAGTTCGCCAATGACAGTTATTTTAGGTTCTTCGGTCAGTATTTTTGCAATTCCTTTGCACAGAATACCATTACCGCAGGCGACGAGGACCTTTATTAAATCTCCATCATTCATGATATGAACTTAACTGGACTGCACATGCTTAGCTATTTCTTCCCTTGCCCAGACCTCTATTGCCTGTGCTCCATGGATAAGTTCATCTAGTTGGGAGATTTCATTTGCTTTGATGCGGAACATCCAGCCGTCTCCATAGCAGTCCTGGTTTATCAGGGTAGGGATAGCTTCTAGGTTTTGGTTTACATCAATTAATTTGCCATCAACAGGGCAGATTATTTTCCCAAGCCATTTACCCGATTCAACTTTGGATAGCTTCTTACCTTTCTTCAATTTTTTACCTGCTGTCGGAAGTTGCACGAAAACAATTTCCCCCGCCAATTTTTGTGCAAAGTCATCCATGCCAAGTACAAGCTGATCACCTTCTGGCCTAATCCACCAGTGATCAGAGTCATAATAGAGGTTCTCTGGGAACTCGAATCCACCAATATTCATGCTTTTACCGTCCAATCGCTTTGTTACAGCTCTCTACGTTAAGGAAGCAAACTCACTATCGCTTGGCTCCTTTACGGATTGGAGTGAAGAATCCAATGCTAAGGCAGTGTTTGTGCGATCATTCGACAAGTGCATGGCTTCGGCTTTGTATGAACTCCTAACCAAAGGTCCTGCGGCAACATCCCTGAAACCCATGCTTTTAGCCTTGTTTGCCCACTTGTCAAAATCTTTTGGTGGAACATACTGGTTCATAGAAACGTGTTCTGAAGAAGGAGCAAGATATTGACCCAAGGTTAAATACATACAGCCTGAAAACCTCAAGTCGACAAGTGTTTTTTCGATCTCATAATTGGTTTCTCCTAGGCCCAACATCAAGCCTGATTTAACTTGCAGACCGTGATTGGCAGCATAGGCAAGCACTTTGAGGGAGCGAGCATAATCAGCCTGAGGCCTAACTAAGCCATACAAGCGAGGTACTGTCTCCACATTGTGGTTAAACACGTCCGGCTCTGTGGCACAAACTATGTGTAAAGCCTCCTTGATTCCCATAAAATCTGGAACTAAGACTTCAACTGGTACTCTTGGACAAAATTCCCGGATCGCTTTTATAGTGTTTACGAAGTGGTTAGCCCCGCCGTCGGGCAAATCATCCCGTGCCACTGAGGTGACTACTACATACTGCAAACCCAACTCGCGAACTGCCCGAGCCACCCGCAGGGGTTCTTCAATATCGCACCTTTTGGGCTTGCCCTTTTTGACTGCACAGAAATGACAATTACGTGTGCAATGTTCCCCCAAAATCATGAAGGTTGCAGTTCCCCGCGAAAAGCATTCCCCAAGGTTTGGGCAAGCTGCATTGTGACAAACCGTATTCAAAGAAAACTTATCGAGAATTTTTTGGGTTGCTGACATTTTGTTGATGTCAAGTGAAGGTAGCTTAAGCCATGACGGTCGTTTCAATGGTTTTGGCTGAATATAGCCGAATGCAAGGCGAAACTCGTGAACCAAATCTTCTTTTAAACTGGTCATATCCACTGGCCGTCCCAACATCTCCTGCATGGAGATGAACTTCTCTCCTGTGCTACCACACGGAACGATCCAGTCAAATGGGGTCAAATCATTGTTAACATTGAGAGCCAAACCGTGATAGGCCACTCCACGTCTAACAGCAACGCCAATACTGGCAATCTTCTGGCTATCCAACCACAGGCCCGGCCTACCTTTACGGAGATTGGATTCCAGCCCGTATTTTCTAATAACTTTGATTGTCACAGTAAGCAGTTTACGAATATATAGAGAGCTATCAATGTTGGGGGGAAGTTTAATGATAGGATAAACCACCAGTTGGCCGGGCCCATGATAAGTTGTTTTGCCTCCCCGATCGGATTGATACAAGCCGACACCCATTTTGTACAAGGCTATACGGGGGACACGCAGGTCGCCTTTCCCATTACCTGCACCAACAGTCACTACGGCGGGATGCTCTACCAAAACAAGATGGTCACCAACCTCACCGGCCAATATCCTATTCACCAAATTTTTCTGACGCTCTAGAGCCGCTCCGTAGTACAGTAGTCCCCAATCTTCAATATTGAGAGCTGGAAATTGCTTAGTGTTCAATACTCTATCTTGCAGGGAATGACACAAATTGCTTTCAACTCCTTTGTTAAATATTAATCTAGTTAAACGTTTCCTCTGGTAGCGCTGTAGCCATGCCCAACACCATGAAGATGTTCAAAACAACATTCTTGGCCAAGATACAATTCCAGGGCTAGTTTATAGTAAACCATCACGCACATGTCGCATGCATAATATCCTTTTCCATTTTCATTAGTTTCAATAAATGCAGCCAGTACATTGCCGGTTTATAAATAATCCCGTTGGTCACCGAGAGCGAGCACACTTTAATTACTCGGTGACAATCCTTGTAAAAAACTCATTAATTCCGACATTTCCCTTGGCGGCTAAAACAACCTCCTGAATTCTTTTGCTGGCTGAAGCGCCAACAGTTGACTTGAGTTAAATCTAACTTGTTTATCCAGCTTGATAGATTGCCCTGTCCAGTGCGTCTCTCGCTGCTTCGGTTAAAGACTCCCCGATTGTTGGGTGAGGAATTAACGCCATACAGAGGTCATTTAGTGTGGCTTCCATTTGCAAAGCCAGTACTCCCGCACCAATAATTTCGGTGGCCATCGGTGCTAGTATATGCACTCCCAACACCTCTCCATATTCCTCTTCCGCCACTACCTTGACTACACCGTTGGATTGGCCGGTTATCATGGCCATGGGACTTGTGCCCAAGGAAGCCTCTCCAGTAATCACTTCGAATCCCAATTCTTCAGCTTGACTCTCTGACAGTCCCACCGATGCAACCTGGGGATTTGTATAGGCAACTTTAGGTACCGCTCCAAGGTTCAAGCTCGTTTCGCCCCCAAGGGCATTTTCAGCAGCGCAAATACCTTGTGCAGATGACAAGTGGGATAGTCCCTCCTGGCCGGTAACATCGCCCACCGCAAAGACGCCTGGGGCACCAGTGGCTTGGCGTTCGTTAACATGTAGATTCGTTAGGCCAACAGAACTCAGACCAAGGTTTTCCAAACCAGGTGTCCGTCCGAAGTAGATAACACGGTCTACTGTCAAGGAGGTCTCTTTGTCGCGCACGGTCACATCTGCTCTGATTTTGCCATCTTTTTTCTTAAAACCTTGTATTTTGCCATGATTGAAAATAGTTAACGGCTCTCTATTGATGATGGCACGCAAGCGTTGAGCAATCTCCTCTTCCCAAGTGGGTAAAATATTAGGGCCTTCTTCCAACACAGTTGCTTCTTTGCCTGCGGTGACCAGAAACTGTGCCAATTCCAACTGCCACGGACCTCCACCCAATAGAAGGACCGTTTGAGGTAGCTGATCATCATTTAAAAACTGGCTGGAATTTATTATGCCGTCCAAGTCACCACCCGGTACCGGTGGTGCAGCCCAAATGTTCCCAGATGAAATAATGACTGATTTAGTCTCAATCTGTACGTCGCCTACGGTCACCCTGCCAGGTCCATCCAACCTACCTAGACCTTCTATCAGCTTTATGCCTTTGGAGGTCAATAGCCCTTTTGTGCCCATTGAAAAATAATTGGAGAGCTCGTCTTTTTGTTTCCATAACTCACTTGGTTCTAAGCTGGGAGCCTTATATTCCCCATAAGCAAATGTAGCCTCCAAGTATTTCAATCTGTCTGCAGCTGAAGAGATAAATTTGGTAGGAATGCAAGCCTGATTCAGACACAACCCTCCCCACAAACTTTTTTCAATAATGGCCACTGAAGCGCCTAATTGGGTGCCCCTAATGGCTGCCGCCACTCCACCAGGTCCCCCGCCGATTACAACTAAGTCTAACCTTTTCATCTTTCACTCCAGCAAAAACAAAGGATCTTCGATGAAATCCTTGATTGTTTTCAAGAAAGCAGCTCCTGGAGCCCCGTCGATAATTCGGTGGTCAATGGTCAAGCTTAAACTTAATCGGGATTCGGCAAAACCTTGTCCGTTTTTCACAACCATCTTTTCCTCTATGCGCCCAACGCCCAAAATAGCGCTCTCAGGATGATTTACTATGGGTGTGAAGTGATCGATATCCCAGGGGCCCAAATTAGTTATGGTAAATGTTCCACTTGCCAAGTCATCCGGTAGAAGTTTTTTAGCACGGGCACGCTCGGTCATTTCATCAATTTCACGACTGATGTCCTTGATGCCTTTCAAATGAGGTTTTCGGATCTTGGGAACCAATAATCCATCGCCCGAGTCCATAGCCAACCCGATGTTTATTTGGTTCCAAGTTTTAATAACCTCTCCATCCAGACTGGAATTCAAGTTGGGATGTAAACACAGAGCGTGGGCCACTGCCTTCAAAATGATTGCATTGTAGGAAACTTTGGGGCCTTCAACTTCGTAGCGTCGGTTCAATTTGCCGCGAAAATTTACCAAATTCGTCGCTGATGCCTCGGTATGCAGAGTTAATTGAGCCTGAGTGCTAAGGCTGAGATGCATGTTACCGGCAATAATTTTACGTATACCCGCGACAGGAACCTCTGCAGCAGGAGTAAGAATTAGAGGGTCTTGGTGCGCTAACTCTACCGGAGCAGCAGTCACACCATGCTCCAAGGCCTGGTCGATGTCGGCTCTAACAATGCGGCCATCTGGTCCGCTACCTTGGATGCGCGACAGATTCAGACCGTGTTTAGCTGCCATAGCTTTGGCTAGGGGAGAAGCTTTGATTCTACGACTATCTCTGTGTGTGTGGGATGGTTTCATTTCCTTTTCGGAGGACGCCGTAGAATCTGCTTTTGGAGTAACTGACTTGATTACACCGACTTCAGCCGTTGGTGTTTTGTTTTGTAGTTTTTCGAGTTCGGCCTTGTCGTGGGCGAGATATCCCACCACCTGGCTAACTTTCACAGTTGTGCCTACAGCGACAACGGGGTGCAAAAGGCCCTCACCCGGGGAAGGTAAGTCATAAGAGACCTTGTCTGTCTCAATCACTAAAACTGCGTCATCCAAGGCCACCATTTCGCCCGGCGCAAAATTCCAGGTGATTAGGACAGCCTCCTCCATGGTGAGCCCCAACTTGGGGATAATGATATCAAGGGCCATGTGGACTCCTGTTTATTGATAGGTTAGTTTGTAAACAGCCTCAACTGATCGATTGTTCCGGACTAATGATGAGGCTAAGATTTCCACATCCAGCGGCTTAAAGGATTACAGACCAACGATTTCAGCAATAATGTCGCAATTTACAAATTTGACTGCGCCTTCCATGCAAAGGCCATAGCCATTAACAAAGGTTGGCAAGCAAATATGTTCCTGTTTTTTTGGGGTTGTCCACGCCGGCGTAATTCAAATGCTGGTATTTCTAGTATCTGCCACTTCATAGATTATTCCGTAGTTTTAGACCGGACCGGAAACACATTTTATTCCTCTAATCTCTTTATTAATAATCCCTAATATTTAATGAATAAAACCATAAACCTTAATTGCTATTTCAGACGAAATAATCGGCACCAAGGGCGTAAATCCCTATATAACACCAACTCGTTTTGCCAGCCATTTACTTGCTCACTTGCAAAATTTAATTGTAATAAATTCTGACGGCACTTGTTGTGTTAGTATCCGGATAATTTGCTAATTTTCAAACGGGACGGTTTGCCAGCTTTTATGTCCAATATTCGCTTTTTTAAAAGTTTTATGTTGGGTGCACATAATCCATTTTTGTGCGCATGCAATATCTGAGCTTGAGTAGAGATATATCAAAACCTTTGGTAAATATGGATACAACATGAAATAATGCCTCGTGCACCGGCAGTCCTACTTAGGTGTATTACCAGCCGCCTGAAATTCTTAGAATCTCAGGCGACTTTCTTCGTCGAATAGGCCATCTGCTACCCCATGTGATTACAAAGAACTGAAATAAAAGATTTGGGCGAGTGGGAGTCAAATAAATATTGAATTCACACAAATAATTACCCCCAACTCGCCCAAATCAAGGTAAAAAACTATCAACAAGTACCAATATGTGCAAGGAAAGGATTTAGGATGGAATTTGTCAATGCACCGGCGAACCCCACCTAAATTAGTCGCTACAGCTAAAGCTAGCTTCTCGCTTCTTACCCTCACCCTTCCCTATTTGAACATTTGCAGAAAGCTATGTCGCTCCACTGGTGTTAAAAGAGTTGAAGACACCACAAAGCCTTGAGCTATCTTCGCCAGAGTTGCAATATGCAAGGAAGACTGATTGCACCTAGTCCGCGAAAGCAATATTTTGGATAAGCTGGTCTTTCTGCATGAACTACCAGTGTGATACGAAGCACCTCACGTATACGATTTATTTCCTTAGCTATTTTCTTCCTTATCACGATAACTCTCGCTCAAGATCGGCACAATACCAAACGGAAACATTTGATAGGCCAAATCAATTATATTTATATGTATACTTATACGTATACAATAAGTTTGTCAAGGGCTTTCCTTCTCAGATCAAGGTTTCTGAGCCACATAACGCTATTAGGATTATTGGCACTTGGAATTCATGGCGGCTTAAAGTTAATTAAATTAAATAATTAACTAGCTTGTGATTAGTTTACAGAGACAATGCCTTTGGCTGTTTTTTTGATTGAAGCTTATCCCCAAAAATTGATGATCATGAGAGTGAAGTGATGGGCAGGATCTTAGCGGTTATTTTCCCAGTTAATAATAGTGGCTTCGCATACTCCTATTGTCCGAGCCACTTCCCTTTGTAGCAGACCTAGGTCCAATCGATGCCTTCCCAACTTATATACTAATATTTTCAACTTATTATGGTAGATAACAGAATCGAGCCTTGGCACCTTTAGGCTCTGGTGGCAAAAAAGCAATGCGGCGGTGGTGGCCTTACGAGTCGAGCATAATGAATTTGAAATTGGCTAAACCCTTCTCTGTTGCTCAAAACTGTTTCGGTTAGAACCTAAGAACAATCAGGTCCTGGCTAAAGAGTGGCAAATCATTTGGCAACAAGTTGAGTAACAAGGCTAATAATTCAATATAATCTGTAACTTAAGTTTTCTAACTTGGGATTGGCAGCGGGTTGGGACTGCCAATAATATCAGGGAGTTAACCTTCGTGGTTGGCTCCCTTTTCATGTCAGGGAATAGACACTTACAATTGGGTCATGACACGTTTAGGCCTATTTGAGGCATGCTAACATACGGTCATGACAGTAAAAAATAAGTATAGAAAAGGTGCGCACATTTCAGAACGTAAATTCCGTGAGTTGCTGCGCCTGTTTTCGGTTGATCTCAATGCCTCTCAGATAGCCTCCCTGGCGGGTCTGAGCCGCAACACGGAACCGTTATCTGCGTGCCATCCGGATGCGTCTGGCCCAGTTCTGCAACTCCAGATCCCCCTTTAGTTCGGCGCCAGGCGAGTAAAGGGCAAAAGGGGAAGAAGCGCTTACGGAAAAACCATCGTCTTCGGCATCTTCAAACGCAATGGCAGCGTGTACACCAAAATAGTGCCCAATTGCTCCAAGGCCATTCTGTAAGCAGTCATTCGGGGAAGGGTAAGCTTGGGGGACAGCGTCATCTACTCTGATGGCTGGAGAGGCTACAATGGCCTCGTTGATGTAGGTTTCGGAAAGCACTTGAGGGCCGGTCATGGCAAGGATGAGTTCGCTACAGACAAGCCCCACATCAATGGCCTTGATAAGCGACCTGCATCTATCGGTCATGACTGATGGGGATTGGCTCGATGCCGTGTGAAACCGCGTTTCCCGGGAGGCTCCGGACGTGGTGATCTCCGCAGGAGACCTGTTGGACGGCCGCATGCCGGGCATGACAGAACTCTCCGCCCGCTTGAATGAGCTGCCCGCGCCCATGGGCAAATTTGCCGTGATCGGAAATCACGAATACTACGTTGGCCTGGACAGGGCCTTGGCTTGCCACCGGAGTGCCGGGTTCAAATTGCTGAGGGAGGAAGGGCTCAGCGTGGGCGGGTGCATCAATTTGGCTGGAGTGGATGACGACCGGCAACCTTCCGGAGCCGCCGAGGCGGCCCTATTGCGCAAACTGCCTCAAGAGTTGTTCACAATCTTCATACGCCACCGGCCTCTGGTTCCAGAGGAGACCCTGGGCCTGTTCGATTTGCAGCTTTCCGGCCACACCCACGGCGGACAGATAACCCCCTTTGGGTTTTTGGTCCGCTTGCAGTTCCCCTACGTGGCCGAGGCCTACAGGCTCGAAAAAGACTCCTCAATATATGTCAGCCGCGGCACCGGCACCTGGGGACCACCCATGCGGGTTGCCGCGCCGTCTGAGATTACTATCATTGAATTGGTTGCGGCCTCTAGGAAAGTTTAACCGCCCGCCAACCGGACTATGCTCTCACCAATGAGCGAGTTCACCCCAAACCCGTAACAGGGCAGCGCTAGATCCCCGGCAAGCGCACCCGGGGGTATGGGCCTTGGAGGCTTGCGGAGGGAGGTAAACCTTTGGGGGGCCTGGCCTGCCGGAGGTAATGCCGCAAAGCTTTGGTTTTTTAAGTCGCGGGGTCCTTGCTGTACAGATCACCCAAGCACTTGCCGATGCATTCCTTGCAGTTGTCTAAGTCTTCACCATCCTGACAGAAATGATCAAAGGCCAAGCGCCAAGCCGCGCCGGTGCGCGGACACTTGTCCAGAAACTCCAGAAAGTCAACCATGCGTTCGATGACCTCCTGATCCAGTACGTGCTCGGCGCGGCAGGCGTTTTCCTCTGCCATGGCCACGGGAATTTGCAGCACCTTGCGCAGATACTTGGTCAACACCTCGTGGCGGCGGATAATCTCGTCGGCCACCGCCTCGCCTGCGTCTGTCAGGGTGATATGGCTGTAGGGCTGGTAGTTGATCAGGTGCTTTTCGCTGAGGCTCTTGAGGGCAGAGGTTACGGTGCTCCGGGTGACGCTGAGCCGATCGGCTATGTCCTTGGCCCGGGCCACCCGGTTTTCCTGTTGCAACTCCGCAATCGCCTCCAGATAGTCCTCCAGTTGAGGAGTCAGGTTGCCGCTGGGAGGCACCCCGGTTTCTGTTGTCGGATTCATGGGGAATGAACGTTCCCTTTCCCGGCGGTGTGCCGCTTTGGAGCTAATATAGCACACAAAGCGCCGTGTCCCAATCAGGTTGGGCGGGAAGGAGGTCTGGACACCAGCCCGGACTGCGCCCGGCGGCGGTGCCGCCGCCGCGGGCAACTGCCTTCATGGCGCTGGGAAAGGGCGGAATTACTAAGAAAGCAGCCGCCCCCGTGGGGAGTGAATTACGGGGACGGCTGCGTGGACGGCAAGCGTCCATTGGGTGCTATGCTGTTATTTCATGTCAACGGCCTTGACCCAGATGACAGCGTCCTGAGAGTTCTCCTTGCCCTTGAACTTGTTGTCAGGACCCACGCCCAGGGCGCAGAAGCCCCACCAGCCGGCCTTGGGTATGGCATAGGTGAACATGCCGTTGGCATCGGTCTTGATGGTGCCGGTCACAAATGAGTCTTGCGGCGCGGTGGCCAGGGCATTTTTCTGGAACATGTCTTTGCCGGGCACCGGCGGATGGTTCAGGTATTCAACCTCCACATCGGCAAAGGGCACCGGCTTGCCATTGGACTTGACAATGCCCCGGAATACGTTGCCGGTCCATAGGGCATAAGGCTTGTCCAGGGCCACGATCTCGGCGGGCAGGCCCAGTTCGGCGTCCCAGTCGGTGGGCATGCCGGCGACGTTGACCATCATCTTGGTGATCTGCTGGATGTAGACGCCCTCTTCCTTCTCAAGATAAGGCTCGGGGACCAGCACGAAGACCCAGTCGCCCATGCCGCGCATCTTGTAACCGGTGCTGCGATAGGCCTTGCCCTTGTTGGTCAGGCTGGTCCACTCGATGGGCTTCAGGGTTCCCATGAGGTCCTTTTTCTTGCCCTTGTGCACCACGTAGAATTGCTGGGGTTTGCCCATGTCCATGGTGTGCCCGGCCTCAAAGGGATGGGTGAAGACCAGGTCCAAGGGGATCTCCTGGCCCTTTTCATAGACTGCATCGGGGGTGTAGATCAACTGAAAGTGGGCCGAGGCAGCGCCGCTCATGGCGAATACAGCTATGATGGCCAGGGCCATTACCGCGGTCATCCGTTTCATCGTTCTCCTCCTGTAAAAAAGTCCTTCCTTAATTTGATTGCTCTAACTCTAGTTGCAAAAAAGACCCGCTCCCCGAAAGGGAGCGGGGGTCACGGTTATTCCACGATGTCCTTGCCGTCTATGAGCACCGCATGGCCCTCGCCGGCGTCGAACTCCACCAGGTATTTGCCGGTGGGCTTTTTGAAGGTGAATTCGCTGTCGGCGTTCATGGCGCCCTTGATCAGCACCTTGCCGCCCTGCTTGACATACATGTTGACGCCCGAGGCCGAAGAGCCGTCGCTGAACCCACCCTCACAGGTTATGGTCCCGTCGCCGTTGTCATAGCAGGTGCAGATGGGGCTGTGGGCCAAGGCCGGTAGCGCCAGGCCCAGGCACAGGGCCAGCACACCAATTATCGTCATTGTTTTTTTCATGATATCAGGCTCCTTTTGGATTGCTTGAGTACCGTTTAAGGGGAAGCCAACCCATGAACACGGCAAAGGCCAAGGCCAGTCCGTAATAGGTCCACATGGCTTCCCATCCGCTCAATCCCAGGGCTCCGCCGCCGGTGTAGACCAGACAGGCCGCCAGCATGCCCAGGATGCTAGGGTAGGCAAAGGCGAAGAGCATCCAGCGGTAACTCTGGGTGGCCACCCGCACGATGATGATGGTGGCCAGGCAGGGCGGAAACAGGGCCATGAAGAGCATGAGGGCGGTGGCGTTGAGCGGCGTTATGGGCTTGCCGCCCGCCGAATCGCCCATGGCCGGTCCTGCGTATTTGCCGTCATTGCCGATGCCGTAGAGCACCTTGAAGGTGGCGGTGGCGCTCTCCCGGGCGGCGAAGGAACTGATCATGGCCACGTTCACCCGCCAGTCGAAGCCGGCGAATTGCGAAATGGGCTCCAGGACCATGCCCATCTTGCCCAGAATGCTGTTGTTGATGCGTTCCCCCTGCCGTTCGCGCCAGATCCTGGCCCTGGTCTTGCGCAGCTTGTTGAAGGCCTTGTAGGACTTGGACCTGCGGTTCTTGACAGCCTCGAAGAAGACTGGGTCCATGGCCTTGAAGCGGGTATTGACCGCCTTGCTGGCCGCGCGGTCCCCGGCCGCGGCCGCCTTGGCCGCCCGGTAATCAGCCCGGAAGGCGAACAGGGCCATCAGGTCGTCTTCGCTGTTGATGCGCTTGGCCAAAGGAGTCTTGGCGATGGCCTTTTCGAATTTGGCCAAGGCGGCCTGGGCCTGCTGTTGAAAATGGTCCGTCTTGGCTTGATCAACGCCCGGGAACTGCAACAGGGCCCAGATCACCACGGCCACCGCGGCCACGATGGTGAGCACCTTTTTGATGTATACCCAAATCCGCTCAAAGGCCCGGGTCAACACCGCCCGCACGGTGGGCAGGTGATAGGTGGGCATTTCCATGATGAAGGGTGCGGTCTCGTGGGTCTTGAGCACCGTTAGGCTGAGCACGCGGGCGATGGGCAAGGCCATGATCAGGGTTATGGTGGAGATGAAGAACATGGCCCCGGCCTGGTTGTTGGGAAAGAAGGCGCCCACCAGCATGATGTAGAAGGCGGTCTTGGCCAGGCAGTTCATCAGGGGCACGGTGAGGATTGTGGCCAGCCTGGCCCTCTCGTCCGGCACCGCCCGGCAGGCCATCACCCCGGGCACCGCGCAGCCGCCCACGTATATGCCCCCCAGGATGAAAGGCAAAGTGGAGTTGCCGTGCAGCCCAAAGCGCTTGAAGATGCGGTCCAGCATGAAGGCCATGCGCGGCAGATACCCCACGTCCTCCAGGATGGCGATCAGCGCAAAGAGGATAAAGAACTGAGGAATGTAGACCAACAGGGCGCTGACGCTGGTCATGAACCAAGAGGCCAGGGATGTGATCAAAGGTTCGTGCATGTAGCCCGGAGCCGGCAGAAAACCTTCCAAGAAGAACTGGGCCTGGCTCAGATAGGGCGTGACCATGGCGGCCAGACGGCCCCCCTGACTGACCGCCAGTTCGAACAGCGAGTAAAACACGGCGCACATGATGATCGGCCCGGCCACTCGGTGGCAAAGCACTCCGTCGATGCGGTCGGTCAGGCTGCGCCTGCCCGGATATTTTGCCTTGAGCGCCGCCTTGGCGACGCGCTCTGCGGTTTCGTGCCGGCGGAAAGCGATGTGTTGGGCGGGGCGAATGGTGAAATCGGCCTCGAACGCCTGCCGTTCGCCAACCAAACTGTTTTCCAACTCACTCCACTGCAGGGCGTGCTCCTTGGCAAGGCTCACGGCCCTTTCATCGTCCTCCAGCAGTTTTATGGCCAGCCAGCGGGTGGGGCAGCGGGACTTCAGCTCCGGCTCCAACTCCAGCAAATTTTGCAGGCGGCCGATGGCCGGCTCCAGGGGACCGTAGTCCATGCGAAAGCTCGGCAGCCCTATTTGGCCGTCGCCGGCGTGGGCGAGAATGTGGCGCAGCTCTTCCCGGCCGACGCCGCGTTTGCCGTCGGAGGTTACAGTCTTGACCCCGAGCTCTTCCTCGAGCACCTCCTTGTCTATTTCATAGCCCTTTTTCTTGGCCACATCGATCATGTTCAGATCCAACACGACCGGAATGTCCATCTCCAAAAGCTGCATGGTGAGGTAAAGGTTTCGCCTGAGGTTGGAGGCGTCCACCACATTTAGCACCACCGTGGGATCGTCATTGAGCACGAAGTCTCTGGCCACCCTCTCTTCCATTGAATAGGAAGTGAGGCTGTAGGTGCCCGGCAGGTCAACCAATTCGACTTTAGCCGAATCCTGGCTGAAGTAGCCCACCTTCTTTTCCACCGTCACCCCGGGGTAATTGGCCACGAATTGGCGCGCACCGGTGAGCATGTTGAAAATGGTGGACTTGCCCGAGTTGGGCTGACCGGCCAGAGCCGCGTAAACGCGTGTGCTCATAGCGGTTGCACCTCTACAAATCCGGCCTCTTTGTGGCGCAGAGAGATGAGATAGCCCATCATCTCCAGTTCGAAAGGATCGTTGAGGGGAGCATTGCGGATTACGCGAAATTCCACGCCGGGATAAAAGCCCAGGTCCAAGAGACGCTGGCCCAGGTCACCGGTGGCATTGAGGGCCAAAACCTTGCCGCTGGTTCCGGGCGAAAGGTCTTCTAAGGTAATTTTCCGGCTCATTATAAAGGCGCTTCCAACAGAATAAGGGGCATCTAATTCAGATTTGTTTAAAAAGGCCTCAATCCTGCACCCTGAAAAAATGGAAAATTTCAGGAGCGCGGTGAATTCAGACCAACAAATCTCTTTTAAAATGCTGACATTGTGCCAGCTAACTGCGGCAGAGTATAGCACGCTAAAATTAGAAGTCAATAATTTAGTTTAAGTTGCTTAATATTTAGATATGTATATGAAGTAACCTCATTTATTACTGCTAGGACAGGTACTCCATATCAATGTCCGGACAGTAGCTGGTTATGGTTGAGGGCTGCAATCTTCGAATAACTTGGCAAAGACCGTCCTGCCCAGGGCTGCGGCCTTGGCCGCCGAAAAAGCTTGACACTTACAAAAGTTCGTGTCATCAAACAATATAATGCACACTTAATTGATGAACATATCGAGGTGGATTCCATGACCGTATTGGGTTTGGCGCAACAGACTACGGAACCAGAGGTGCAACAGCACTCCGATACACTGGAGTGGCATCAGGATTGCTTGGCGGTGACGGTGCTTCTTGCCTCGGCTCTAAGCGAAAAAGAGATGAAAAGGTTATTGAAACGCGCCGGTCAGCCGGTCGAGGCCAGACGCAAAGAGCAGATATTGGGTGATTTGCACGAAAGCTGTCACCACAACCGGGAACTGAGGATCGCCGTTAATAAGGAAATAGGGCGCAAGTTCAACAATACCGTCATGAAGATGGCTGGACGGGATGTGGAAGGCATCCTGGAAGCCGCGGACAAGAGAACCTGGTTGCCGCCTTTGATATGGGCCTGCTATCAGCATGACTCCCCTGAAGTGCGGGCACTGGGGCGCAGGCTGGCCCATTTGGTAATGCTGCTGGGCATGCAAGGGCTGCGCGCGGGACAACAACAGCCCGAGGATGCCAAGAAGCGCCAGGCCAGGCTGGCCGCGAAAAACAGGGACCTTAGTTCCCGCATCACAGATTTGAACGATGAAAATCAGAAGTTAAAGGCACAATTGCGCCGCAAGGATGGCCCCAAGGAATCCCCGCCCAGCCAGGAGCAGCCAAGCGGCAACGCAAGCAAGAAGGAAATAAAAAAGCTTAATAAACAAATCCACCAACTTGAACAAGAATTGCGCAAGCAGCGACAAGAACTGTCTGTGTGGCGCGGATTGGCCTTGTCCGAAAGAGACGGGGAATTAAAACCAGCCAGGAAGCCGGAGAAAACCAATGGCCGGGAGCGGGAACGCGCCCACACGGTGGAAGAAGTCGCCATGGCCGGCCAGGTTTGCACCAATACCAAGGATTGCCCCCTCCGGGGCCGCAAGGTTGCGGTGATCGGAGGCCTTGACCGTCTGAAGCCAAACTATTGCAAGGCCATTGCCGACATGGGAGGTGAATGCCTGTTTCACACCGGCGAGACACGTTCCGGTGTCAAAGCCCTGCGTAATGTGGTCGCCAAAAGCGACTTGGTAATCTACATTACGACTATTAACAGCCATGGGGCCATGAAGGTTGTCAAAAAGCAGTGCAAGCGCTGTCAGACACCGTTTTGTCCCATGCAAGGCAGCGGTGTGAAGGCCTTGGAAAACCTGCTGCGGGCAATCGAGAAGCAAGGTGGAGTGTTCCAAAATCAAGCTTAGCAAAACATTTCCGTCCGCCGGAAGATGGAGGTCTATCATGCCGGTCTACACCTATTATTGCCATCACTGCCTGCACCGGGCTAATTACGTAGGCGGTGTGGACGACGCCCGGGTTTTTTGCGTTCACTGCGGCCGCCCCATGTGGCGCAAGGGAGACATGGGTTCCATCCTGGCCGCATATGATACAAGCCTCTGAGAGCGTTCCTGATCGCATTGTCTCGGGCCTTTGAAAATGGCTCCAGGTTGTGCGCATAGGGCCGGCTGAACCACCGGCAACAGGAGGAAAGCACTGTGCCTAAAAATCTTCGTCCCTGCCTCCGAGGTCTCCTCGCGGCTTCAGCAGAGTTTTAATAAACACACTGACAAAAGCACTTTTGGCGCAACTCGGGCATTTTTTAAAGCCAACCGGTAAAGAGGCGATCATGGCCGCGTTACCTCATACCCAGCAAAGCTACAAAGAATTGTACGACATTATCAAAGGTGCGTTGCGCGCCCGCATAATGCTGGCCGGATTGGAACTCGGCCTGTTCGATTGTCTGGACCAGCCTGCGTCCGCCAGGCAGGTGGCCGGCGAGCTGGGGCTGCACCCGCTCAACACCGCCCGCGTGCTGGACGCCCTGGCTACCATCGGCCTGCTCGCCAAACGGGAAGGTAATTACCGCAACTCCCCCCTGAGCCAAGCCTTTTTACGCAAAGACTCCCCCACCTATGTGGGGGACCTTCTGCGGGGCATCGACCGGATGGCCAGCGCCGGGCTGACCCAAGTGCCGGAGCTGGTGCGCAACGGGCCTCCGCCGGCGGACCCGTCCCAAGACCCGGCCAGCCCGGAGCTTTGGGCCCAATGGGCCCGGGCCGGGGCCCAATGGGCCTTGGGCGAGATGGGACAGACCATGGCGGGCATAGTATCCGGCCTACCCGGGTTCGCGGATTTCAGACACATGCTGGATCTGGGCGGCGGTCACGGTATCTTCACCTTATATATCATCGACGCCCACCCCAGCATGAGGGGAGCGGTCATGGACCGGGCTCCCGTCTTGGAGGCGGCCGAGGAATTCAGCCGCCGGTTCGGCCTCGGCGAAAGGTTCCGGGCCGTGCCGGGAGACTATATCCAGGACGATATAGGGGAACACTGGGACCTGATTTTTGCCAGCGCCACTTTGAATTTTGCCAAGGACCGCATCGACGAGCTTTTTGGCAAGATTTACCGGGCCATTAAACAGGGGGGCTATTTCATCAGTTTCCAGGAAGGCATGACCCACGAAAACACCCAGCCCGACACCATGCTGGGCCACTTGCTGGACTCGCTGAAATCCGAGCAGGGCTTCAGCTTCAAGCAGGGATTTCTGGCCGAGGCCATGTTGAGAGCCGGTTTCAGGCAGGTAAGCTCCAGGTCCATTGACACGCCCATGGGGGTGATGGATCTGGATATCGCCAGAAGGTAACCGGCTCGCCCCGGCCCATTTTGCCTTCCCGGGCTGCACATGGCCGCCAGCGCACGCGTGCTGGCGGCGATTCTCACTCCTTTTGAGGCGGCAGTATGCTGACCGCCACCAGGCCGTAGAGCCCGGTGAGTGCCACCAGGATGCCGTCCATGACCAGGGCCGGACCCTTGGAGCGCCGGCGGTAGGCCAAAAAGACAAAGATCGCCAGCCCGATGGCTATGGATATCCAGGAGCGCCAGCCGTGCCAGTCTATCTCTAACGAGAAATAGCCCTGGGTGGGATCCTCCAGGTTCAGCCTGAAGGGAGTCAGGGAGTTGAAGATACTCTGGGCCATAGTGAGGCTCGCCCCGGGCATGGTGTGCTGGTATTTGTCCAGGGGGCGGTACTGGGAGTCCATCACCACCGCGCGGATAGTTTCGTCATCGGAATACGTGGCAGTGCGGTACAGGGGATTGATGATCAGTTTGAAGTCCATGGTTTCCGGGTCATAGGACTCCAGGGGCAGTGGGATGAGGCGGTAGTTGTCGTATGAAATCAGGTGCAGGCGCTTGTCCCCCGTCAACGCCAACCCGTAAAATTCCTTGCGCCTGTTTTCATTCACTTTGATGGAGCGCACGTTCAGCGCTGGGTCGATGGGGGTCTTGATTACACGGGGTTTGCCGTTGACCCTTTTCACGTGGAAGACATTGCCGTCCGCGTCCACCAAAAAAACCCCCTCGTCAAAAGGCTTGAGTATGGTGGACTTGCCCGCGGCCAAGCGCCCCGGAAATTGGAAGCCGGCCTCTTTCAGCGCGTCGTTGAAAACCTGGGTCACCTTTTCATCACGCCGGTTGTAATCGGCGTTTATGAATTCAAATTCCCGGCCCAGGCGAAAACGGTCTTCGGGAAAAATCAGGCGGGCCGAGCCGGGCACCGATTCTATCAGGGGATACACCTCGTCTTTCAGGGCTCGGTCATCAATCTGGCGGGGCTTGAACTCGATGACTTGACGGTTGGCCTTTATGGTGTTTTTGTCAAAGGTCTTGCCTTCCAACTCCAGGGGCAACAGCCCCCAGATCTCCATGTTGCGGTAATAGATGAAGGGCAGCAGTTTTTCGAATTCCTGGCGCGTGTAGCGCTTGCCGTCCTGGTCCATCTGCACGAACTGGGCATGGTGCACGTCTTCCAGACCCTCTTCCTCCGGGGAGATCAACTTGTCCAGCCAAATGAACTTCTTGAGCACCGGGCTGTAGAAGATGTGGGTTTTTTGCACCCGTTCGCCAAAGGCGACATCGAAAAGCATTGGCGCATAGAAGGCCATGACAATGATAGCCGGTATGATCAGTGCATATCGCGCGAGGAGCATCATGGTCTAAAACTTCCGGTATCTGAAACGGTAGGCGGGCAAAAGCACCGAGGGGGCGAAAAACAAAACCAGGGCGAACAGGGGAATGAGTATGTGGGCATAGGCCCCGGGGTCTGCGGGCAGCAAGAACAGTCCGGTCACGCCCAGGGACACCACGAAATTGAAGATGCGCAAACGCCAGGTGGGCTCCAGCAACACCAGCGTGGAGCCGATGTAGGCGCTGAGTCCGGCCAGGGCCCAAGGCAGCACGGTGAACACGCTGCGATGCACAATCTCCGACGGGAAATATAAACCCGTCATTATGTACAGGGCCATGACATCCACCGCCAGGATCAACACCACCGCCACCAGACCCACCAGGATGTGGCCCAGCACTATATTATGAGGCGCCAGGGGCAGGTGTAGGGAGATGCGGAAGCGATGGTTTTTCATCTCGGGGAAAAACTGGGCAAAGGCCAGGAAAATACCGGTTATGACCATTACATACATGAAGGGCTCGTAGTAAATCTGCCCCAGGTGTATTACGCGATACCAGACCACCTCGGCGTGATCCATGCGGAACAGCTTGAGCATCTCCAGCAACACGTAAACGATGATGCAGGCGTTTAGGGCCAGGGCCGCCAGCCAGAAGGCACGCAGTTTGATGAATTCCTTATGGAGGATCGAGGCGAACATGGATATCTCTCAATACCTTCCGGTGAAGCCGATAAATGCGTCCTCAAAGCCCATGGGCAGCTGTTCAAGGCCCTCGGGAGTAATCCCCCTCTCGGCCAGGTGGGCCGCCACGGTTCGGAAATTGGCAAATGAGTATAATAAGTAGTTTGCTCCCCCATCTTCTATATTTTTGATCATTTCGTCCTTGAAGGGCACCTCCCGGCAAACGTCCTTGGGCAGGCTGTATTGCCTGAATCCCTCCAGGAAATCTCTGAGCGGCATTTGGGTGGTATATCCACCGCGCTCCAGGAAAATAACCTCATCCACTATTTTTTCCAGGTCCTGCACGATGTGGGAGGTGACCAAGACCGTCTTGTCCCCAGCCTTGAGGTAATCGGCCAGGTAATCCAAAAAAAGGCGACGGTAGCCCGCGTCCAGCCCCATGGTGTAGTCGTCCAGAATCAGCATTTCCGGTTGCTGGGCCATGAGCAGCCCCAGCACCACCTGGGATCGCTGTCCCTCGGACATGTTGCCTATCTTGTGGTTTTTGGGCAGGCCCAGTTTGCCGGTGAGGTCATAGTACAACTCTTGTTTCCAATTGGCATAGAAGGGAGCGAAAAAGCGCTCCACCCCCTCGATGCTCATGAATTCGTAGGCCAGGTGTCCTTCGAAAAGCAGGCCTATCTTGCTTCGGGTCTCCGGGGTGAGTTCATGGGAGGCGTCCCCGAAAACGCGGCAATCGCCGGCAGTGGGGCGCAAAAAGCCCATGAGGATCTTGATCAAGGTGGTCTTGCCCACGCCGTTTTTGCCCAACAGCGCAAACACCTTGCCGTGGGGGACCTTGAAGTTCAAGTCTTCGTAGATCACCCGCTTGCCGTACTGGTGCTTGAGATGCGTCACTTCGATGGCATAGTCAGTGCTGCATTCAGCTTGGGTCATTTCTCGCCTCGCCATGATTTCGCACCCGGGATGGAAAGTGTGGCTTAGTACAAGCTCTCATCAAGTAAAAACAGGCCGCGGCCCTTGCCGACCGCGGCCTGTTTTAAATAGCGGCCTCTTAGAATGCCACCGCCAATTGGGTGGTAATCAGGTCGCGCTCGTCGTCGTTTTCGTAGCTGCCGCGCAGGTACTCCAGGCTGATGGCGGTGTCGGGCAGGAAGTTCCAGGACACAGC
>JANQFN010000524.1 GCA_028277825.1 Desulfarculaceae bacterium | reverse complement strand
AAGGAGGTCAGGGACTTCGAGCCGCGAGAGGCATTGGTGGCGGGGGACGAGGGCCTGGAGGTCATAGAGCCGATCATCGCCGGGGCCGGGGCCCATCTTCGGGCCCAGGGCTGGCTGCTCATCGAGATCGGCGCCGGCCAGGCCGAGGCGGCAACGGACCTGGCCCGAAAAGCCGGCATCTTCAGCCAGATCGAGTTGGTCAAGGATTTGGGCGGCGTGGAGCGGGTGTTGGTCTGTCAGAGAGGGGATTATGGATAAGCTGGTGGTGACCGGAGGCAGGCCCCTGGTGGGGCGGGTGCGCATAAGCGGGGCCAAGAACGCCGCCCTGCCCCTGATGGCCGCCTGCCTGCTGACCCGGGGCAAAAACCGCCTGACCAATGTGCCGGGGCTCAGAGACGTGCGCACCATGGGCCGCCTGCTGGACACCCTGGGGGCCAAGAACCACACCCGTAAGGACCGCATATACATCGACACCGCCGAGGCCCGGGGCGAGGAGGCCCCTTACGAGCTGGTCAAGACCATGCGCGCCTCGGTGCTGGCCCTGGGGCCTTTGGTGGCCCGCCGGGGCCGGGCCCGGGTCTCCCTGCCCGGCGGCTGCGCCATCGGCGAGCGGCCCATCGACCAGCACCTCAAGGGCCTGGAGGCCATGGGCACCAAGATAGTCCTGGAGGAGGGCTATGTGGTGGCCGAAGCCAAGCGCCTCAAGGGAGCCGAGATCAGCCTGGATTTGGTCACCGTCACCGGCACCGAGAACCTGGTCATGGCCGCCTGCCTGGCCAAGGGCACCTCGGTGATCAAAAACGCCGCCCGGGAGCCCGAGGTGGTGGACCTGTGCCAGGCGCTGATAAACGCCGGCGCGCGTATATCCGGGGCCGGCACCGCCACCATCACCGTCGAAGGGGTGGACGAGCTCAGCCCCCTGGACCACCGGGTCATGCCAGACCGCATCGAAGCCGGCACCTACATGGTGGCCGCGGGCATCACCCGGGGCGAGCTGACCATCACCGAGGCCCCTCTGGAGCACCTCAGCGCCGTGGTGGGCAAGCTCAAGGAGGCCGGGGTGCGCTTCCAGCAGACCCCCAAGGGCCTGGTGGTCTCCGCCCGGCGCGCGCCCAAGCCGGTCAACCTGATCACCGGACCCTATCCCGGCTTCCCCACTGACCTGCAAGCCCAGCTCATGGCCCTGATGGCGCTGAACAACGGCAGCGCCGTGGTGCAGGAGACCATCTTCGAAAACCGTTTCATGCACGTGCCCGAGCTTCGCCGCCTGGGCGCGGACATCGAGGTCACCGGTTCCACCGCCGTGGTCAAGGGCGTGCGCCAGCTCAAGGGCGCCAAGGTGATGGCCACCGACCTGCGCGCCTCGGCCTGCCTGGTGTTGGCCGCCCTGGCCGCCGAGGGTGACACCCACATCTCCCGGGTCTATCACCTGGACCGGGGTTATGAGAAAATCGACCAGAAGCTGGGCGCCGCCGGCGCCAAGGTGCGCCGGGCCTCAGAACCCGCCCCGGGTAAGAAGTAGGCAATCTGGCGGGGGGAAACTTTCTTGAAAGAAAGTTTCCCCCCCCACCCCCCTTCAAAGAACTTTGCGTGAAACGCGCGCGCTGGGCCGGGCTGACGCCCGTCCAGCACGCGCGCGTTTCACGTCCAAAGTCATTGAAGAAGGGCAAGGGGGTAACTCTTTCCAGGTAATAATTGTCATCGCGAGGAGCGCCGGCAGTGAAGCCGGTCGTGAATGAGAGGTAACTCCTGCGCGGCGTTGCAAACTTCCCTGGGAAGAAACGGGCTTTTCCAAAGCAGCATTGACGGCGTTGTCCGTAAATAAAACACCACTAATTGTCGTTGCGAGCGAAGCGAAGCAATCTCTGCCACCAGTATGGCTTTAGGTAATGCGTTGTAGTTTGATACAAGCAGAGATTGCCGCGTCGCGGCCCGGAAAGGCCGCTCCTCGCAATGACACTGTTATTAATTCCATCGGCAGTTTTCACTTTCCTAACCTCTTGCCTTCTTCCCCGCATCCCGTTCCGCCTGATATAAAATAAACCTCGCCCGTTTATTTCATGAAGGTTGGGTGGCAGAAGTGATTCCATTGAATTCGCTGTGTCGTTAAAGAAGTGCTTGCACTCTCATCAAGGCAGTACCCGTGCTGGCGACCGGCACAGCCAGCCGGTCGCTGGCTAGGCGCCCGGCGAGCAGCAACCGCAGGCGTAGCTGATGCTACGTCGAAATTGAAGCGCAGCCGGCAACACCGCCAGCGGCGGGCTGGTGAAGCCGGGCGTCCGGCCTTCGCGAAATGAGTGGGCTAATGCGTGTACATCCCCTGATAT
>JANQFN010000098.1 GCA_028277825.1 Desulfarculaceae bacterium | reverse complement strand
AACTGTGCCGTGATAATGCGAGCACTTTTTTCATGACGGGCCCATGAATAGTGATTCGCTGATTGATGCCACCCAGCCCTCATGAAATATGCGGGCTAGTGAGGAGAACCACGGCTTGATTCCCATACGCGACGAAAACCCCACCCAGAACACGCCTTACGTCACCCTGGGGCTGATCGTCATCAATTTGACCGTGTTTTTCTACCAGTTCATCATCCCCGCCCAGGCCGAATACGTCTTTTTGCACCAGTACGGGCTGGTGCCAGTGTGGTTCACTGGCCAGGCCCCGGTACCAGCGCCCCTGGCCTGGCTGCCCCAGCCGCTCACCCTGGTCACCTCCATGTTTCTGCACGGGGGCATCCTGCACCTGGCGGGCAACATGCTTTACTTGTGGATATTCGGCAACAACATCGAGGACGTCCTGGGCCCGGTGCGCTTCATCGTCTTCTATCTGATCGGCGGCATGGTTGCCAGCCTGGCCCACGTGGTCACCGGCCCTTCCTCGCCGCTGCCCATGATCGGGGCCTCCGGCGCCATCGCCGCGGTGCTGGGGGCCTACTTCCTGCTCTACCCGCGCACCAACGTGGTGGTGCTGCTGTGGTTTTTCTTCATCGTGCGCTTGATACGGGTGCCGGCGGTGTTCGTCTTGGGGGCCTGGTTCCTGTTCCAGGTGATCGGCTTCGGCGGGCCGGGGGTGGCCTGGATGGCCCACATCGGCGGTTTCGTGGTGGGGCTGGTCCTGATACGTTTCTTTATGCCCCGGCCCAAGACTCTACATTAGGGGTCGGCGGCTACTTCACCAAACCCAGGATCTCGATGCGCTGCACCTCGTTTAGGGAGATGCGGAAGTTGCCGTAGGCGCTCTTGCCGGTGGCCAACAGCTTGGGCTTGACCGTCAGCTTGACCTGCTTTTTGTCCTTCAGGGTCAGAGTGGCGGTCAGCTTGCCCTCGGGATTGGCCAACTCGGCCAGCTTGACCTTGGCAAAGGACACGGCCAACTCCCCCTGGCCCAGCTTGCCCAAAAAGAAATCCTGTCCCTCGATGGAAAACTCGGTCAACTCCACCTGGGTGCCCTGCAGATCGGTCACCAGCACCCGGTAGTTGGAGCGGGGCTCGGGGATGCGGGTGGGCCCTTCGCTGTCGCCGGTGCCCATTGCTAAAAGCAGGGGAACCGATAGCAGCAGGCAGAGGGCGGTCAAAAGGGATTTGAAGCGTGCCATGGAGTCTCCTCGCGGTGCTTTGAGTTAGTTGACACCGCCCGGGCGGGGCCTTCACCTGCCACAGGGCCTATTTTTTGGTAACACGGCCCGGCCCCGCCAGCCAAGTAAAATCGCCTCTGCCGCTGGCGCCGCCAACTTGGACCTGGCGGCCTCCTGATGTTATGCTTAGGGTGCCCTCCCGGAGGTCTTAGTCACAATCCTGAGGAGAAGGGACGGATCGCGGCGATGTTTGCCGAAATGCGCCGGCGGTGGAAGATTGTGCCCACCTGGGTAAAGGTGGCCCCGATTCTGCTGCTGTTGGCCCTGATCAGCCTGGCCCACTACCAGGTGGTGGTCACCGGCTCGGACCTGATGCCCGTGGTGCAGCGCCTGTTCTTCCTGCCCTTGTTCATGGCCTCACTGCTCTTGGGCTTCAAAGGCGGCCTGATCTGCGCAGCCCTGATTTCGCTGAACTATTTGCACATGATTTTCGATCCGCGGCCTGAATTGCACAGTAATCTGGAGATATCCCTGGAGGTGGTGCTGTACTTTTTCACCGGCGGTCTCACCGGCCTGTTGGTGGACCGGGAGCGACGCGAGGCCCGCCGGGTCAAAGAAGCGGAGAACCTGGCCCTGTTGGGTCAGGCGGCGGCGGCGGTGGCCCACGAACTCAAGACCCCCCTGGTGGCCATCGGCGGCTTCGCCCAGCGCATGCAGCGTGATTTGGGCGAGGGCGACCCCAACCGGGAGCCTTTGCGCATCATCGTGGACCAGGTGGGCCACATGGAAAACCTGCTCAAGGAGATGCTGGACTACACCCGCCCCCTGGAGCTGAAACTGGCCCCGCAGGAACTAAACGCCCTGGTCAGCGACGTGGTCACCCTGGCCTCGTTGCCCGCCCGGGAGTCAGGGGTGGGCATCGTGGCCGAGCTGCCCGCCGGGGGCCTGCAGGTGAGAGCCGACGGCGGCCGCCTGAAGCAGGTCTTTTTGAACCTGGTGCAAAACGCGGTGCAGGCCTCGGCCCAGGGCTCGCAGGTGCACATCAGCGTGGGGCAAAACGGCGAAGAGGCCCTGGTTGAAGTTCGTGATGCCGGCTGCGGCATCAACCCCGAGGACCTGGACCGCATCTATTTTCCCTTCTACACCACCAAGCGCAGCGGCACCGGCTTGGGCCTGGCCATCAGCCGCAAAAACGTCAGGGCCCACGGCGGGCGCATCAGCGTACAGAGCCGGCCCGAGGCCGGCTCCACCTTCACGGTGCACCTGCCCTTAAATGGTCCCAGCAAATAGCCAAGCGTCTTACTTTTTGATCTCTACTATTTGTAGTAGCCAGGGCATTTCACGAGTTCCAGGCGTCAATTTGCAAGGCGCTAAGGGGCGACGCTGTACCACTTGTCCGCGGAGCCCCTAAAGACGAAGCAAATGGGCGCCTGGGGCTCGCCCGGAGGGTGGAAATTTCTCAAACCTACCCAAGATCAGTCTGGGCATATCTGCGCCAATAACGGCCCGTTGACTCAGAACGATTAAGCTTTTTTCGCTCCTAGTTCCAATTAGGATGAGAAATTTTCATGAAATGCGCTGGCTAGCCCCAACGCAATTTAGTGCGCAAAATCTCGAAGTAGTCGCGGAAGGGGGACTGGATCAGGCGCACGGTGTGGGGCGAGCGCCGCACCTGGATCTGGTCACCGGGTTGCAAGTCCAGGCCCACCTGGCCGTCGCAGGTCAGGGTGGTCTCAAAGGCCCCGGGCCCCAGGGTCACGCTGAGCCCCATGTCCGGGGCCAACAAGAGAGGCCGGTTGCTCAGGGCGAATGAGCAGATGGGGGCCACCACGATGCAGTCCAGGGAAGGATGGCAGATGGGCCCGCCGGCGGAGAGATTGTAGGCGGTGGAGCCGGTGGGGGTGGATATTATCAAACCGTCGGCCTGGAAGGTGGTCAGGGTGCTGCCGTCCACCGCCGCTTCCAGCTCCACGATGCGGGCCAGGGCCGCCTTGTTGACCACCAGGTCGTTGAGCGCGGTGACCTCGGCCAGGGCTTCGCCCCCGTGCAGCACCACGCCTTGCAGCATGAGCCGGGGCCGGGCGATGTAGTGCCCTTCCAGCACCTTCTCCATGGCCGGCAGCAGTTCCTCCGGGGCCAGGGCGGTCAAAAAGCCCAGGCCGCCCAGGTTCACCCCCAGGATGGGGGCCGCCTCCAGGCCGCTGGCCACCACCTGGCGCACCGCGCCCAGCATGGTGCCGTCGCCGCCCAAGACCACCACCAATTCACTGTCGGCCGGCAGCTTTTCCTCGCCGCCGTTGCCGGCCCCGGGCTGACCGCCCCGGGCCTCCAGCAGGGTGGTGTGCGAACCCCGCTGCCGCAGCCAGTCCGAGAGGGTCTGTGCCTTGTCTCTGGCGGCCGGAGTGTGGGCCTTGTAGATTATGATTACCTTGGGCATACTGCCTCCAAGGGCAAAACTAACAAAAAGCGCCGGGCGCCTCAAGGTAAATGACCCTCAGGCAAAGGGAATTTATGCCTGACCAGGACTTCATACAGGCCCTGCAACAATCGGTCAAGCAGGAGATAATCGGCAATTATTTCCGCGAGCGCCGCATTATCGAGGAGGAGGTCCTCTTGGTCACCGAAGCGGCCAGCGCCTATCATGGCGGGCTCTACGCCTGGGACAAGGCCGCGGCCATCCTGGCCAAGGCCCTGGTGAGCGAGGAGGGCCGCCAGAAATTCTTCCACCTGGCCGGCCTGGAGCCGCCCAACCCCTGGGCCCTGGAGCAGGCGGCCCCGGCGGTGGGGCTCAGGCGCATCCGGGGCATCACCCGCGCCGCGCGCTACTTGAATCTCATCGAGGGGTTGTATCTGGGCCTCTGGCAGCAGGCCCAGGAACTGGAGGAGGAACGGCAAAGCGCCCTGGCCCTGTTGGAGGAGGTCAACCGCGACATCCGGGTGTTTGAATCCAATCATGACCTGATGATGCTCTCAGCCTATTTGCGTTCCATGGACCCGGCCGAGTTGCAGCGCCGTAAGATCCTGGGAGTCAACTTCACGGCCAGGGAAAAGGCGCTGTCAGCCGAAGCGCTTTCCTTTAGGCAACTGGGAGTGGGTCAAATGTGTCTGGACCAGCAGGTGGCTGGGCTGTTGCCGCCGGCCCGGGTCATGCAGTCGGCCAAGGGAATTTTAAGGGACATCGCCAAAAGTCACCCCAAAGAGGTGGCTGAGTTTCTTTGATGGATTTCCACTGTCCGCTCGGGTTGTTATAAAAGCTGCGTCTCTCCGACCAAGATTGAAGAAGTAGTTAATAAGGGGGCTCCAAAACCAGATTTACAAATGTGGGCCTGACCGGGCATGTACGGCAATATTTCCAGGATTGGTTTCTGGAATGCTAAGCAAAAAGTGGCCGGCAGCGCAGCATAAAAGCAGCCGCCTTGTTTCCACGGTTCTTCAATGCATTTTCTTCTTATAAATCAGCTAATAGTTGTCATTGCGAGGGGCAGCGGCAAAGGAGCATGATAACACTAGCCCGTCACTCCGCTGCCCCGTGGCAATCTTCGATTTCCCGTTGCGCTCCGCCCGGGGTAGGCCGATGATCGCCGCGTCACATCCTTTGCCAGGATGCTTCTGGCGATGGCGACAATTGCTATACTGCTTTGTTCAACACTTAATGAACAACCCCGCCGCAAGCAGCGGGGTATCAATAGTGAAGATTTAAGCTTTATAGCGCGGCAAGCCGCGGGGAATGAACACCCATATGGGGGTTCAATACCTTGTGCCAACGGCCTTTTTTTGTTATGCCGGTATGACCTGACCAAGCGGCGGAGGTGTCGTGAGCCCGACGGACAGCAAGATAATGAGCCTGCCCCAGGCGGTGGCCCGAATGATCCGCCCCGGGGACAGCGTGGCCTTGAGTTGCGCCCTGGAGGGCCTGATCCCCTTTGCCGCCAGCCAGGAGATCATCCGCCAAAAAATCGGCCCCCTGACCCTGATCGCCCCCATCGCCAACATCTCCATCGACCAGATCATAGCCGCCGGCCTGGCGCAGAAGGTCATCGCCGCCTGGGTGGGCAACGTCTCCACCGGCATCGGCTACAACTTCCGCCGGGCCGTGGAAAAGGGCCTGCCCTGCCCCCTGGAGGTGATCGATCACACCAATTTCTCCATCACCCTGGCCCTGGAGGCCGGCTCCCGCGGCCTGCCCATGGCGGTGAGCCGCTCGCCCCTGGGCAGCGACATCGCCTTGAATAATGCCCATTTCAAAAAATTCACCTGCCCCCACAGCGGCCAGGCCCTGTTGGCCGTCAAGGCCCTGAACCCGGAGGTGGCCCTGATCCACGTGCAGAGGGCCGACGCCCAAGGCAATGGCCAGAGCTGGGGAGCCTCGGGCTTCACCCGGCAGGCGGCCCTGGCCGCGGACAGGGTGTTGTTGACCTGCGAGGAGATCGTGGACAGCGAGGCGATCCGGTCTGACCCGGAACGCACCCTGGTGCCCGGCTTTTTGGTGGAAGCGGTGTGCGAGGTGCCCTGGGGCGCCCACCCGGCGCCGGTGCAAGGCTACTACGATCTGGACAATGACTTTTTCGTGTCCTATGCCCAGCAGACCAGGGACCCGGAGGGCGCCCGGGCCTGGCTGCGGGAATGGGTGTACGATCTGTCCGGCCGCGACGCCTATGTGGAAAAATTGGGGCCCGAGACCCGCAACCGCTTGACGGTCAAACACAGCGCCTTGTCTACGCCTTTGGAGTACGGCTGGTGAGCGGCTACACCCCGGCGGAAATAATGGTCACCGCCGCCGCCCGGCAGATACAGGACCATGAATTGGTATTCGTGGGCATGCGCCTGCCTTTGTTGGCCTTTATGCTGGCCAAGTCCACCCACGCGCCGGGCGCCATCGGCGTGTTCGAAAACGGGGTCATCCGCGACCGACCGGCCGCCGCGCCCATCATCACCATGGGCGACTGCCCCAACCAGACCGGGGCTCTGAAGCTGTGCGGGCTGGAGGAGGTAATGAGCCTCCTCTCCCGCGGCCGGGTGGGGCTGGGCTTCATAGGCGGCGCCCAAGTGGATGTTTTCGGCAACGTCAACACCCACCGGGTGGACTTGCCCGGCGGCAAGACGGTGCGTCTGCCCGGTTCCGGCGGCGGTGCGGACATCGCCTGCCTGGCTGGGCGTCTTTTGATCATCATGAACCATGAGCGCCGCCGCCTGGTGCCAAAGGTGGACTACATCACCTCCCCGGGCTGGGGTGAGGAGCCCAACTGGCGCACGGCTCAAGGTCTCACCCGGGGGGGGCCGGCCGCCCTGATCACCTCCCTGGGGGTGTTCAGCTTTCCCCAAGGACGGGCGATGCTGTGCTCCCTGCACCCCGGGGTCAGCCTCGAGCAGGCGGCCGCGGAAACCGGCTGGGAACTTGAGAGTTCCCCCCAGCTCACCACCACCCCTGCCCCCACCGACCAAGAGCTTGAAATCATTAGGCGATTTGACCCAAACCGCTTTTGGACCAAGTGACTTTTTGGGGTTGACAAGCCCCGGCCGCTTTACTATAGTTACAATGTAGCTACATTCTAGTTACCATGTAGCATGAATCTCGTCGGCCGCCTGGCGGGCCCAAACAACCCAAGCCACTTCCAAATGGCTTAAACAAGAGCTTAAAAATGAGCCAAGCACCGAAAACCTCACGCGTCTCTCCCACAAGCCAAACGGAGGCCTCAAACCGCCGCCGGGCCAAGTTCGAGGTCTATGGCGAGGAGATGATCGAAAAAGAGGTCAAGCAAAGCGGCAATTCGGGCCGGGTCTATCTGCCCCCGGAATGGGTGGGCAAGAACGTCAAGATAATCCGGATGGATTGAGGGAAGGAGGCAGCCAGTGAATCTCCGCGTCATGACAACCGAGGACCTTCCCCAGGTGGAGGCCATCCAGGCCCGCCTCACCCGCCAACCGGTGCCTCAGCCCTGGAAGGACATGCTGGCCGAACACGTGGACCAGGAACACCGCCTGGGCATCGTGGCCACCCAGGACGACGAGGTCTTCGCCTTCATCCTGGGCGAGATCAAGATCGGCGGTTTTGGCACCGAACTTTCCGGCTGGCTGGAGCTGGTGGGCGTGGACCCGGAGCACATGGGTTCGGGCATCGGCGCCGCTCTGGCCCAGGCTTTGTTCGACACCCTGGCCCAACGCGGAGTCGCTGAGGTCTTCACCTCGGTGCGTTGGGACATGGGCGACATGCTCGCCTTCTTCAAAAAGATCGGGTTCGACCAAAGCCCGTTCATCAACTTGGCGCACAGCACTGGCAAGCAAGAGTAAGCAAGTGTGAGTTCCACATCGTCGCTTGGCCATGGCGCTCTTCCTTCAGGCCAGTCGCCTATATCACTCTGGTGAGGATATAAAATGAGGTACGCAGAAACCGGCTTTAATTTAGAGGTCGACCTGTCCCGGGGAAACATCGAGCGGGTGGAAACCGACCCCGAGGACACCGAGCTGTATCTGGGCGGCCTGGGCACCAACGCCAAGCTCATCTGGGACCGGGTCCCTCCGGAGGTGGAGGCGTTTGATCCCGAAAACCTGCTGATCTTCGGCGCCGGCATGCTGTGCGGCACCCCGGCCACCGGCTGCAACCGCACCATCGTCACCACCGTCTCCCCCCAGACCAAGTTGATGGCCTTTTCCATGATGGGCGGCTTCTGGGCCCCGGAGCTGAAATACGCCGGCTATGACAAGGTGGTCTTGCGCGGCAAGTCGCCGGAGTTGGTGTATCTGTGGATCAACAACGACACCGTGGAGCTTCGCGACGCCTCCCATTTGGCCGGCAAGGGCGCCACCGAGACCGGCGAGATCATCCGCCAGGAGCTCAATGAGCCCAAGGCCCAGGTGGCGGCCATCGGCCTGGCCGGCGAGAACCGGGTTTACTTCGCCTCCATCGAGCAGGGCCGCTCCAGCGCCAGCCGCGGCGGCATCGGCGCGGTCATGGGCGACAAGGGCCTTAAGGCCATCGCGGTGCGCGGCACCAAGGACTTAAACGTCGCCGATCCCCTGAAATTCATGGAACTCAGCCAGGAGGTGCTGGAATACATCCAGTTCCGCAACGACAATCCCATCCCCGGGGTGATGCCCATCCTGGCCGGGCTGGGCTCGCCGCAGGAGATGAAGGTCCACGACGAGAAGTGGCACACCGAGAACTTTATGTGGGGCAACTCCCGCCTGAGGCGCAAGGGCTTCTGGAGCGATGAGGTGGAGCGGGAGTGGACCGAGACCATGGACAGCATGCGCACCCGCTTGATCAGTTGCTACAACTGTCCCATGACCTGCGGAGCCACCATCTCCCCGCCCGGCCGCCCCACCTATATGATGAAATGCTTTTCCAAGCTCACCTACACCATGGCGGCCATGAGTGACCTGGAGTTCGGCCTGGGCATCGCCCAGGCGGCCACCGAATACGGGGTGGACGGCTTCTCCGCCCCCCAGGTGATGGCCTTCGCTTTGGAGCTGCTGGAAGAGGGCATTCTCACAGACGAAGACTTCCCGGGCATGCCTGAGGACAACGAGGGCCGCTTTTTCTGGCTGCTGGACGCCATCGTCAAACGCGAAGGCATCGGCGACATCCTGGCCAACGGCACCTATTGGGCGGCCCAGGAGATCGGGGGCGGCGCCGAGGAGTTCGCCCACAACAACATCAAAAAGCACGAGCAGCTGCCCCTCAAGCTGTCCATGCTCAATCCCATCTATTTTTTGATGTACGCCACCGGCGAGAAAATCAACATCACCCAGATCGAGGGCCAATTCCCCCAGGCGCCCTTCCCCAAAAGGGAGCAGAGGGAAGAATTCGTAAAGGACTGGCTCCAGGTCCCTGACGACAGGTTCAAGCAGTACTTCCTGGACTGGGAGCCCAGGGGCGAGTACTCCATCCCCTACTACCCCACCGTGGAGATGTGCTGCGACATCGTGGACTGGCAAGAGAAGATGCACTACATCGACGACGCCCTGGGCATGTGCGCCGGCCTTTCCTCCTTCCCCTTGAAGCCGCCCTACCACATACACAACTATCCCCAGTTCATCGAGGCTGGGGCCGGTTTTGACATGGACGAGGAAAAGCTGACCCAGGCGGTGAAGCGCTACCGCACCCTGGTCCGGGCCAACAACACCAGGAGGGGCATGCGGCGCAGGGACGAAAAACCGCCGGAGAACCACTGGAAGAAGCGCTTCCCCGAGCTGGAAAAGGAGCTTTTGGACACCTACTACCAGTTCAAGGGCTGGAATGAAGACGGCATCCCCACCAAGGAAACCCTGCAGGAGTTGGAGCTGGATTATATCTATGAGGATTTCGTGGCACGGGGGATTTTGAGCGATGGTGAGGATACACCTTCCCAAGCGGCAACCGCGGATCAGCAATAAGGAGGTGTAGCCATGGCTGATGAAAAGAAGACCAAAACCATCAAGACCATCAAGGTGAACGCCGATCTGTGCAACGGCTGCCGGGCCTGCGAGATGATCTGCTCCGCCTTTCACGCCGAGCCCAAATACTCCAGCAACAACCCGGAGCGGTCGCGCATCCGGGTGATCCGCGAGCCGCTGAGGGACCAGTACGTGCCGGTGTACGCCGGCGAGTACGCCGGGGCGGAATGCGCCGGCCGGGACAAGTACGTGATCGACGGCAAGGAATACGATGAGTGCGCCTTCTGCCGGGCCTCCTGCCCCTCCCGCGACCTGTTCAAGGAGCCCGACTCCGGCCTGCCCTTAAAGTGCGACATGTGCGAGGGGGAAGAGGAGCCCCTGTGCGTCAAATGGTGCCTGGTGGACGCCCTCACCTACGAAGAACGGGAAGAGGAAGTGGACGAGGAGGAAGAGGAGAGCGTCGAGGAGATGGAGATCGGCCTGGAGTCCCTGGCCGAAAAATACGGTCTGTCCAAGATCATGGAAACCGTGGCCCGCATGTCCGCGGAAAAGAAAGGCTAGCACGCTAAAGGCCATAGCGCAGAACAAGGGATTAAGGTGGAAAATCTAGCCGACTACAAAGAGATCGTAGAGGTCATCAAGGATAGTGGCGGAGACCTGTTCAAGCGGTGTTTCCAGTGCGGGCTGTGCGACACGGTCTGCCCCTGGAACCGGGTGCGGGACTTCAGCATGCGCGGCATCGTGCGCCAGGCCACCTTCGGCATGACCGACATCGAAAGCGAGGACATCTGGCGCTGCACCACCTGCGGCCGCTGCCCCCAGCAGTGCCCCCGGGACGTGAGGCAGATCGAATCCGGCGTGGCCTTAAGGCGCATCGCCACTGAATACGGGGTCTTCCCCACCGCGGTCAAGCCCATCCGCACCATCAGTGGCAGCCTCATCGGCGAGGGCAATCCCCTGAGCGAGGAGCGTAAAAACAGGGCCAACTGGGCCGAGGGGCTCAAGGTCAAGACCTTTGCCGAGGAAATGGAGGTTCTCTACTTCCCCGGCTGCTACCTCAGCTACGATCCCCGTCTGAAAAAGGTGGCCCGGGCCACCGCCGAGGTGTTGCAGGCGGCGGAAGTGGACTTCGGCATCCTGGGCTCCAAGGAAAACTGCTGCGGCGAGGCCATCCGCAAGACCGGCGACGAGGAGCTGTTCACCCGCCTGGCCCGGGAAAACATCAAGACCTTCATAGACAACGGCGTGAAGAAAATCCTGGTCTCCTCCCCGCACTGCTATCACACCTTTAAGAGCGAGTACCCCGAGTTCATGGTGAACTTCGAGGTGGTGCACATCGCCGAGTACATCTTCGATCTGATCCAAGAAGGCAGGCTGGAACTCAAAGATGAGTTCGCCAAGAAGGTCACCTATCACGACCCCTGCTATCTGGGCCGGCACAACGGCATATACGACCAGCCCCGGGAGGTGCTCCAGGCGGCGCCCGGCCTGGAACTGGTGGAGATGCCGGACCACCTGGAGCGCAGCCTCTGCTGCGGCGGCGGTGGCGGTCGCATCTGGATGGAGACCCCCAAGGGCGAGAGGTTCTCGGACCTGAGGCTGGAGCAGGCCACCGAAATGAAGGCCGAGGTGCTGGCCACCGCCTGCCCCTACTGCATCGCCAATTTCGAAGACAGCAAGCTCTCCCTGGACGAGGACCAAGCCCTTGAGATCAAGGACATCACCGAAATCGTCCGGGACGCCCTGAAGGGCAGCGAGGCAGCTTGATGTGGACCTTAAGCAGTGACAAAAGAATTAGCGGAAGGACTTGAGCTTATGATCCCCGCTGAGCGTAATTTCGGAGACGTGATGGTGGTGGGCGGCGGCATCAGCGGCATCCAGGCTTCCCTGGATCTCGCCACCGCCGGCTTCAAGGTCTATTTGGTGGAGAAGGGGCCCAGCATCGGCGGCCACATGGCCCAGCTGGACAAGACCTTCCCCACCAATGACTGCTCTATGTGAATCCTGGCCCCCAAACTGGTCGAGGTCGGCCGGCATCCCAACATAGAGGTCCTGACGTACACCGAAGTCGATGGCGTGGAAGGCAAACAAGGAGACTTCACGGTCAGCCTGACCAAGAAGCCCCGCTACGTCATCGAAGAAAATTGCACCGGCTGCACCACCTACGTGGAGTACTGCCCGGTGGAATACCCTGACAAGTTCAACCAGGAGATATCGGACAACAAGGCGGTCCACATCTACTTCTCTCAGGCCATTCCCCTGATCACCTATATCGACGAGTCCTGCATTTACCTCAAAGAGAAGAAGTGCCGCATCTGCGAGGGCGTTTGCCAGAACAAGGCCATTGACCTGCACCAGGAGCCGGAAAAAATCGAAGTCAACGTGGGCGCCATCGTGCTTTCCCTGGGGCTGGAGCCCTATGACCCCGCGGTTAAGGAAGAATACGGCTACGACCAGTTTGACAATGTGATAACCAGCATGGACTTCGAGCGCCTCTTGAGCTCCACCGGGGCCTATGCCGGCGAGGTGCTCAGGGCCTCTGACCTCAAGCACCCCAAAAAGATCGCCTGGATCCAGTGCGTGGGCTCCCGGCGGGTCACCGAGGGTGACAACAGCTACTGCTCCGGCGTGTGCTGCACCTACACTCAAAAACAGGTGATCCTGGCCAAGGAACACGACCCGGAGGTGGAGTGCACCGTCTTCCACAATGACATCCGCTCCTATGGCAAGGATTTCGAGCGCTACTTCCAAAGAGCGGATAACCTGGACGGCGTAGAGTTCATCCGCAGCTACGTCTCCATAGGCGATGAGGACCCCGAAACCAAGAACGTCACCCTGAAGTACGCCACCGCCGATCAAGGCGTCAAAGAGGAAGAATTCGAGCTGGTGGTCTTGAGCGTGGGGCTCAACCCTCCGGCCGACGTGCAGGGCCTGGCCTCCAAGTTCGGCATTGAACTCAATGACCATGAATTTTGCGAGATCGATCCCTTAAATCCCATGCAAACCACTCGGCCCGGGGTGTTGGTCTCCGGCGCCTTCCAGGGCCCCACCGACATACCCGAGTCAGTCTTCAGCGCCAGCGGCGCCGGCTCCCAGGCCGGCGAGCTCTTGGACTACCGCCGGGGCCGCCTGGACCAGGAGAGGGTGTATCCCCCGGAGCAGGACGTCTCCGGCGAGGAGCCCAAGGTGGGGGT
>JANQFN010000094.1 GCA_028277825.1 Desulfarculaceae bacterium | reverse complement strand
TCAGCTCTTCGGCGGCGAGCCCGAGTCCATGCGCATCGCCAGCGCCCTGGTCAGCGCCCAAGGCGCAGACGCTCTGGACGTGAACATGGGCTGCCCGGTAAAAAAAGTGCGCCGCCAGAGGGCGGGTTCGGCCCTGCTGGAGGACCCGGTGCGCGCCGCCGAGGTGATGGCCGCCACCGTGGAGGGCTCCACCAAGCCGGTGAGCGTCAAGATCCGCCTGGGGTTGAGCCGCGACGACACCGAAAAACTGGTGCCGGGGCTGGTGGAGGCCGGGGCGGCGGTGATCACCCTGCACGCCCGCACCACTGAGCAGCGCTTCGGCGGCCAAGCCGACTGGAAGGCCATCAAACGCCTGGCCTCCTGGTGCCCGGTGCCGCTGATCGGCAACGGCGACGTATTCTCCGGGCGCGACGCGGTCAAGATGCTCTCCGACACCGGCTGCGACGCGGTGATGATCGGCCGGGCGGCCATGGGCGATCCCTGGATATTCTCCCGCGCCGCCGCCCGCCTGGCCGGCCGGGAGCCCCAGCCGGTGACCCCGGCCATGAAACGCCAGGCCCTTTTCGAGCACATGGAACTGGCCCGGAAGCTGGGCGGCGAGGGCTTGGCGGTGCATTTCGTGCGCCAGTTCATGATGTGGTATTCCCGGGGTCTGCCCGGAGCCGCCAGCTTCCGGCGCCAGGCCGGGCCCTGCCGCGGGCTGGAAGAACTCATGGCGGTGTGCGACGGCTATTTCTCGCGTTTGGAGGCGGCGGCGTGAGGGCGCGCCTGGCCAGACACGCTGGCTTCTGCATGGGGGTCAGGCGGGCCATGGAATTGGCCCTGAGCACCGCCCACGAGACCCCGGGCCCCATCTACACCTACGGCCCCCTGATCCACAACCCCCAGGTGCTGGAGCTTTTGGGCAGCAAGGGCATCACCGCCCTGTCCGAGATTCCGGCACCGGGCAGCATCTCCGGCGGCACCGTGATCATCCGGGCCCACGGGGTACCCCCCGAGGCCAAGCGCGATCTGCGCCAGGCCGGCTTTTCCAAAATCATCGAGGGCACCTGCCCCCGGGTGATCCGGGTGCAGGCCATCATCGCCCGGGCGGCCAAGCTCGGCGCCGACGTGGTGATCGTGGGCGACGCCAGCCACCCGGAGGTGGTGGGGCTATTGGGACACGCCCGGGGCCGGGGGCAGGTGGTCTCCGGGCCGGAGGAGGTTCAGGACCTGCCGGAGCTGGCCAATGTGGTGGCCGTGGCCCAGACCACTCAGACCAGCGAAAACTTCCAGGCGGTGATGGCCGCCCTGAAGGCCCGCTACGGCCGGGTGGAGGTGCACGAGACCATCTGCGAGGCCACCCACCGGCGCCAGGACGAGGTGAAAAACCTGGCCGCCGAGGTGGACGGCGTGGTGGTGGTGGGCGGCAAGAACAGCGGCAACACCCGGCGCCTGGCCCAGGTGGCCGCCGAGGCCGGGAGGCCGGTGTTTTTGGTGGAGACCGAAGACGAGCTGGACCGCGGGGCCCTGGCCGCTCTGGAGTCGGTGGGAGTCACCGCCGGGGCCTCCACTCCCAACTGGCTCATCAAGCGGGTGATGCGCGAGTTGGCCGCCATCCGCGCGGCCAAGGAAGGCGGCTTCATGTTCTGGGCCCGCCGCGTCTTCCGTTTTTTGGTGCGCAGCCAGGTTCTGGTGGCCCTGGGCGCGGCGGGCATGACCGCCGCCGCCAGCCTGCTGCAGGGGCTCACCCCCCACCCGGCCCTGGTGGGCGTGGCCTTTTGCTACATCTACGCCATGCACATTCTCAACCACTTCCTGGACAAGGAGGCCGGCCAGTACAACGACCCGGACCGCGCCGCCTTTTTGATTAAGCACCGCTGGTTTTTGATGGGCTCGGGCCTGGTCTCGGCCGCGGCCTCTTTGCTTTTGTGCGCCCTGTTGGGCAATATGGCTTTCTTGCTGGTCTCGGTGATGAGCCTTTTGGGCATCCTCTACTCGGTGCCCATCCTGCCCCGGCTGCAGATCGGCAAGACCATGGTGGCCAGTCTCAAGGACATCCCCGGCTCCAAAACGGTCAGCGCCGCCTTTGCCTGGGCCATCATCGTGGCACTGCTGCCCGCGGTGAGCCTGGGGCATTTCGACCCGGTGGGCAGCGTCCTGGCCTTTGTCTACACGGTGGTCTTGGTGTTCGCCCGTTGCGCGGTGTTCGACGTGTTGGACGTGCAGGGCGATTTGGTGGTGGGCAAAGAGACCATCCCCATCATGCTGGGCGAGGCCGGCACCCGGCGCCTGGTTTGGTTTCTCCTGGGCGCCCTGGCCCTGGTGATGCTCATCGCACCCCTGGCCGGCTCGCCGCTCGCCTTGAGCTGGGGGCTTTTACTGCCGGTGATCGGCTTGGGGGTGATGCAGCAGATCCTGGCCCGGGGTGCCATGCTGCCCGGCGCCCTCAGCGAGGGGCTGGTGGACCTCAACTTTCTTTTGGCGGGGCTGGTCTCGCTGCTCTGGTGGGCGGCCTAAAAAAATCTACAGGGTGGGGCGGGCCTTGGCCCGCAGAATCTGGGCGCGGGCGTCGAAGCGCCGGGCCACGGCCAGTTGGAATTCCTTGCTCAGGTGGGGGGCCAGCTCCTTGAGCCGGGCCTTGGTGCGCACCCAGAGGTCCTCCAACTCCGGGAAATTGTTGATGCCCGCCAGGCGTTCGCCGATCTCGCTGAGCAAGTGCGAACGCAGGCGCTCGGCGTTCATCTCGAACAGGTCCCGGAGGCTCTGCTGGCGGTCCTGGCCCAAGGGCAGCTCCAGCCCCTCTTCCCAGGCCGACTTGAACAGAGCCTCCAGGCGGTCCAAATCGCGTTCGGCGGCCATGCGGCCCCGCACTCGCTCCAGCATCTGCCGGCCCAGCCTCTCGATGTTTTGGTTGAAGGCCTCTTCCAGGCGCTGCTGGTAGTCCAGGCTGCCGTGGCCGGTGAGCTTGAGCTTTTTTAACTCGCCGTGATAGAGCCGTTTGGCCTTGCCCGCGTTGGAAGCCCGGCGCACCGCCTCGATCTTGCGGTCCAGACGCAGGGGATCGGCCACCGACAGGCGCACCCGCCCCTGCTTGGCGTCCACTTCCAGGCTCAAACCTTCCCGGGCCCCCAGCAGGCGCTTGAGCGCCGAGGCCCGCCTGATCAGGGCGGCGGGGTCCAGGCCGGTGATCAACTCGTTGACCATCTCGAATTTCCGGTGCATCACCTTGGCCAGGGGCCGGAAGCTGACGGTGGCCGGGAGCGCGGGGTCCGCGGGAAGCAGCCGGGCCGCGGCCAGGCCCAACACCAAAAGGCGTATCTGGTTGGCATAGGTCAGCCGCTCGGCCGCCTGGTTGAAGGAGGCGACGTTGAGCAGATTGTCCGGGTCGCTCAGGGCGTCCAGCAAGAACTCCTGCACCGGATTGGGCAGACCCCTCAGCGCCCGGTAAAGGCGGCGGCCCTCGTAGAGGTCGCGTTCAAAATGGGTCACGCCCACCGAGCGCAGATTTTTCAACTGGTAGATGAACTTCACCGGCACCTGGCCGGCCAGCATACGCAGGTCCAGCCCGTCGATTAACAACAGCCCCCTGAGCTTCAAGAGGCGGTCCAGACCCAAAAGCCGCCGGCCCTGCTCCAGCCAATGCTCCTCCCCGCTCAGGGGCAACTCCACCGTCTCCAGCAGGTGGCGCAGGCTGGCCGCGGGCACCTGGTTCTTGTGCAGGTCACGGTAGTTCTCAAAGGCCAGAAGCAGGCGGCCCATCTCCCGGATCTGGTCCCATTGCGACTGGCGGGCGGGAGTGCCCCGGGCGGCCAGGCGGCGAATGCTGTCCAGCACCCGGAAATAGCTCTCCATGATGTCTTCGGTCAAAAAGCCCTCGCGCCAGGCGGCTCCGGTCACCACCGCCAACAGGAACAGGGCCTCCACCAAGGGGGGGTCCTGGCAGTCCAAGACCGGCTGCAGGCCGGCCAAGGAGGCCTCACCGCTGATCACCTTGCGGATCAGATCGTGGTGGTTGAGCAGGAAGCTCAGGTTCTCCATCTCGCTGTGGGGCAGGCCCAGGTCCCGGAGTAAAGGCGAGCCCACCGGCAGGGGGCTGGCGCCGCCCTGGTAGTGGAACAGTACGGCCAGCATCATCATCAGGCCCAACTGGGGCTGGTTTTCCATTAGTTGGGACAGGCTGGCGGTGAGGCGCTGGAACTGAAAGGGCGACACCCCCACGATGCCCGCCGCCGAGGCGCCGAACTCCTGGCGGGCCATTTCGTGGCTGAGCTGCATGTCCTGGAAGGCCTCCAGGCGCCTTTGTTCCAGGGAACTGAGCTTGGCCGCCGCCCAGAGACGGCGCTCACCCATGGCCCGCCCCCGGGTGCGGGGCAACAGGCGTTTGATCAGATGAGGGCAGTTGCGCATGAGGATGCGCAGGTTGCCGGCGAAACGGGACAGATCCAACAGCTGGCCCAGGACGTAGCGTTCCAGGCGCTTTTGCAGACGGCTCAAGGCCTCACCCATCTCGTGCAGCACCCCTTCATCCGGCTCCGGCGGCTGGGCGGCCAAAAACAGGGCGGTCTGCTGGGCGCAGCGGTCCATGGCCATGAGGCGGCTGGCCGGCACCTTTTCCAGGGGACGGCCGGCGGTGTCGGCCAGCATCTGGTTGAGATGGGCCAGCTCCACGCTGGGGTCCATGAACTTAGGCGTCAGGGCACCGCTGGCGGCATCCACCATGAGATATATGCCCGAGTCGCCCAGATAGGCCTGCTGGCCTGCGTCCATGAACTTGCGCAGGCCGGCCAGCCACGAGGGATTGAGCTGATCCGGGGTGAAGCCCATCAGGGCCCGGCGCAGCTTGGTCAGACGCTCTGTGAGGTCGAACTCGCCCTGGCTTTGCAGCAGGGGGTTGAAGTTGATCAAGCGGCGCTCGCTGGCGTGCACGCAGATCCAGAGCAAAGTGAAGCTGGCCGCGGTGCCCAAGTGGGGCAGAAGATGGCCGGTGCCGTGCAGTTCGCAGTTCAAAAGGGCCCGGAAGAAAAAGGGACGCGCCGAGGAATCACCGGCGTAGAAGCGCTCCACGAAGCGCCTTTCCTGCTGCACCAGCTCGATGATCTGATCGATGCGCTCCAGCTTTTCGGGGTCGAAATCGGCCATGGCCTCCTTTTCGCGGGGGCCGGCGGTCTCCAGACTGGACCAGTCCTCCAGGTGCTCGAAGTAGTCGAAGAGCTTAAGCATCTTGCGGGTGGCCTTGGCTTGCACTCCGCCCACCTGGTTGATCTGGGCGTCAAGCACGTCGTGCCAGGTGAGTTCGGGGTCGCTGGCCACCTGGATGGCCTTGTCATAGAGGATGAACATCTCCCCCGCCTGGCCCGGGCTCAGGCCGCCGACCGAGGCGGCGGCGGCCT
>JANQFN010000078.1 GCA_028277825.1 Desulfarculaceae bacterium | reverse complement strand
CCTGTCCCTGGCCTTTTCCATCACCTGCGCGGCCATCTCCCTGATCGCGGCCTGGTACCTGCTGTGCGGCCTGCCCGCCGGCCAGGCCCCCATCGAGTTTAAGCTTCTCTGGATGGCCGGCGGCGAGGTGAAGATCTCCTACGGCTTCCTGCTGGACCCCTTGAGCCGCCTGATGCTGGTTATCGTGGCCAGCATCAGCTTCTTGGTGCAGGTCTACTCGGTGGGCTATATGGCCGGCGATGAGGGCATCGCCAAGTACTACAGCTTCCTGAGCCTGTTCGCCTGGTCCATGATCAGCCTGGTAGTGGCCGCCGGCCTGTTCCAGCTCTACGTCTTCTGGGAGCTGGTGGGGCTGTCCTCCTATCTGCTCATCGGTTTCTGGCACCACAAGTTCAGCGCTTCCGAGGCGGGCAAAAAGGCCTTTGTGATGACCCGCCTGGGCGACCTGGGCTTTTTCCTGGGTATCATCGTGCTGCTTTTACACCTGGGTGACCTGTCCATCCTGCAGCTCAACGCCGAAGCCTCGGCCAAGCTCAGCGCCGGGCTGGTCACGGCCAGCGCGGTGCTGATCTTCCTGGGCGTGGTGGGCAAGAGCGCCCAGTTCCCCCTCTTGACCTGGCTGCCCGACGCCATGGAGGGACCCACCCCGGTCAGCGCCCTGTTGCACTCGGCCACCATGGTGGCCGCCGGGGTCTATCTGGTCAGCCGCATCTTCCCCTTCTACGCGGCCTCACCCGACGCCCTGCTGGTGGTGCTGGCCATCGGCACCATCACCATGCTGCTCTCCTCCACCATGGCCATAGTGGCCCGGGACATCAAACAAGTCTGGGCCTATTCCACGGTGAGCCAACTGGGCTTCATGCTAATGGGCCTGGGCGCGGGCAGCTACTTTGCCGGTGTTTTCCACCTGACCACCCACGCCGCCTTCAAGGCGCTCTTGTTCCTCTGCTCGGGTGTGTTCATCCACCACTTCGGCTCCAACGACATGTATGACATCGCCAAAGGCGGCGGCCGTGGCCTGAAGGTGCCCATGATCACCATCACCATCGCCGGCGCCGCCCTGGCCGGAGTCTTCCCGGCGGCCGGTTTCTTCTCCAAGGAGGCGGTGCTGGGCGCCCTGGCCGGACTGGACAACCCCCTGTGGCTGGTCGCGGCCCTGTTGGGCGCGGCCATGACCGCCTATTACACCTTCCGCCTGTTGTTCATCATCTGGTTCCCCAAGGCCATTGAGGAGCCGCACCACGATGAAGAACACGGCGAACACGGTGAACACAGCGCCTTGGGCTACTGGGCCATGGGCCTGCCCCTTTTGATCCTGGCGGTGTTCACCATGATCCTGGGCTTTTTCGGCGACAGCATCCTGAACTTCCTGCACTGGAGCCAGCCGCCGGAGATATTCCACCACCTCTGGCTGATCCCAGCCTCCATCTTGGTGGTGGCCGCGGGCATCGGCCTGGCCTGGCTGGAATTTGGACGCAAGAGCTCGGCCCAGGCCGGTTTCCTGGCCAAGCTGCCGGCCATCGAGGCCCTGTTCGCCAACCGCTGGTATCTGGACTCCTTTTATCGGCGCCTGGTGGATTACGTGGTCTACGGCGTTTTCAGCCGCCTGTTCACCCTGAACGACCGCCGGGTGATCGACGGCGGCATCGACGGCGCCTGCCGGGGTACGGTGGGCACCGGCTGGCTGTTGAGCTTCTTGCAGAGCGGGCTGTTGCAATACAACCTGTTCACTATGGTCTTCATCATCGCCCTGGTTGGGCTGTACTTCCTGTTGATGTGAGGTTGCGACGAGTTCATGGGTTTTGACTTTCCCATACTGAGCGTGATCATGCTGGCCCCGGCCGCGGGCATGCTCATCATCCTCTTCCTGCCTCATGAGAGCAAGCGGGCGGTGCGCTGGGTGTCCCTGATCTCCTCGGCGGTGAGCCTGGCCCTAACCCTCTACCTCTGGCAGATCTTCGACCTGAACAAAGAGGGACTGCAGTTCGTGGAGCGGGTGCTGTGGGTCAAGAGCCTGGGCATCTACTATTACCTGGGCGTGGACGGCATCAACCTGCCCATGGTGCTGTTGACCAGCATCGTCCTGTTCACCGGCGTGTGGACCATGTGGAACCTGGAGTATCGGGTCAAGGAGTTCTTCGCCCTGATGCTCCTGATGGTGGTGGGGGTCTACGGCGTGTTCCTGACCCTGGACCTGTTCTTTCTGTTCGTGTTCTACGACGTCAGCCTTTTCCCCATGTATCCGCTCATCGCCATCTGGGGCTCCACCCGCAAGGAATACGGGGCCCTGAAGCTGACCCTGTATCTCTTGGCCGGTTCGGCCCTGATCCTGCCCGGCATCCTCTACGTCTACTTTGCCAGCGGCCTGTTCACCACCGACCTGGTGCTCCTGGCCCAATCCGGCTTGGCCCCGGACGTGCAGTATTTGGGCTTCTTCCTGTTCCTGTTCGGCTTCGGGGTGCTGGCCGGCCTGTGGCCCTTCCACACCTGGTCGCCGGTGGGCCACGTGGCCGCGCCCACCGCGGTGTCCATGATCCACGCCGGGGTGCTGATGAAGCTGGGGGCCTATGGCGTGCTGCGGGTAGGCATGTACCTCTGCCCTCAGGGACTGATCGAGTGGGCACCCCTGTTCGCCATCCTGGCCACGGTGGGCATCGTCTACGGCGCCTTCGTGGGCCTGGCCCAGACCGATTTGAAATACGTGATCGGCTATTCCTCGGTGAGCCACATGGGCCTGGTCAGCCTGGGCCTGGCCACCATGACCGTGGGCGGGGTGAGCGGCGCGGTGTTCCAGATGTTCGCCCACGGCATCATGACCGCCCTGCTCTTTTCTTCGGTGGGGCACATCTACGACAGCACCCACACTAAGATGATTCCCGAGCTGGGGGGCATAGCCAAGGTGCAGCCCAAGGCCAGCTTCTTTTTCATAATCGCCGCCCTGGCCGGCATCGGTGTGCCCTGCCTGGCCAGCTTCTGGGCCGAGCTGTTGGTGTTTATCAACGGCTTCAAGGTCTATCCCTGGCTGGGTACCCTGGCCATCTGCGGCCTGGTGGTCAGCGCCCTGTTCATGCTCAGGGTGGTGCAAAAGACCTTCTACGGCGAGAAGAATCAAAAGTACGCGGACTGCCCGGACATAACGCCGGCCATGGTCTGGCCCCGGGCCATCCTGGCCGGCACCATCTTGTTGTTCGGCTTGTTGCCCAGCCTGATGCTGAACACCATCAACTCAGGCGTAGCGCCCCTGGTGGAGCTGTTTAAGTAGTGGTCGTCAAGCTCTACATGTTTCTGCCCGAGATGAGCTACCTGCTCATGGCCCTGGTGCTGTTCTGCCTGAGTTTGCCCAAGAACCAAGTCCGGGGGCGGGCCTACGTCTGGGCTATGGCCCTGTCGCTATTGGGCGTGGCCGCCGCTGTGGCCGGTCTGAACGCCAAGGGTCTGTTGTTCTTCAGCGCCTTTCGGGTGGATCTGTTCAGCCAGGTCTTCAAGCTGATCCTGGCCGTGGCCGTGTTCCTGGTGGTCTCCATCTGCCGGCCCCTGGTGGGGGTGGAGCGGCGCTACCAGCCCGAGTTCTTTCTCTTTTTGACCACCTGCACCCTGGGCATGATGCTCATGGTCTCTGCGGTCGAATTGATGACCCTGTATTTGGCCCTGGAGCTGAGTTCCTTCAGCCTCTACATCCTGGTGCCGCTGAGAACCGGGGACAACATAGACATCGAGGCGGGCATCAAGTATTTGTTCATCGGCATCGCCGCCTCCTGCGTGATGCTATTCGGCATCAGCTACATCTTCGGGGCGGTGCACTCCACCTACATCTCCGATGTTATGGCCAAGCTGCCCCTGTTGATCCACCAGCCGGCGGCGGCCATCGGCCTGCTGTTGATGCTTTCGGGCTTTTTCTTCAAGCTAGCGGTGTTCCCCTTCCACTTCTGGGCGCCGGACGTGTATCAAGGCGCGGCCAATCAGGTGACCGCCTATATCGCCACCGCCTCCAAGGCAGCGGCGGTGGCCCTGCTGATCCGCCTCACCTCGCTCACCGGCGGCACCAGCCTGTATTTGCTCTACGTGCTCATCGTCTTCTGCGTGATCTCCATGAGCCTGGGCAACCTGGTGGCCATCGTGCAAAAAGACCTAAAGCGCATGCTGGCCTACAGCACCATCGCCCATGCCGGTTACGTGCTCATGGGCGTTCTGACCATGACCGAACTGGGCTACAGCTCGGCGGTGTTCTACACCATGGCCTATATGATCATGAACTTCGCCGCTTTCATGGTGGTGGTCAAGGTGGCCTCCGACGGCCGGGACCTGAAGATCGTGGAGCTGGCCGGGCTGCATAAAAAGAGCCCTCTGCTGGCCCTGACCTTGATGATGGCCCTGTTCTCCCTGGCCGGCATACCGCCCACGGTGGGCTTCACCGCCAAGTTCCTGGTGTTCGCCGCCGCCATGCAGGAGGGCCACTTCTGGCTGGTGCTGGTGGGCATGATCAACGCCACCATCAGCCTCTACTACTATTTGATGGTGATCAAGGCGGCTTATTTGACCGAACCCACGGGCGAGCCCCAATCCATGGTCCTGGGGATGCCCACGCGTCTTTTGAATTACCTGCTCATCGCGGGCATGGTCTATTTGGGCATC
>JANQFN010000027.1 GCA_028277825.1 Desulfarculaceae bacterium | reverse complement strand
TCTTTGCCCGGGGCAAGGCCCAGGGGGTGTTTTGCGTGGACGCGCCGGTCACCGGCGGCCCCAAGGGCGCCCAAGACGGGGAGCTGTCCATAATGATCGGCGGTGAGCCCGAGGCGGTCCAGGCCCTGGAGCCCCTCTGGAGGACTATGGGCAAGAGCTGGGTGCACATGGGCCCGGCCGGCAGCGGCCAGCACGCCAAGCTGGTCAACCAGATCCTGATCGCCAACAACCTGATGGGCGTGGCCGAAGCCTTTTTATATGCCCAAAAATCCGGCTTGGACCTGCAAAAGGTGTTCGACGCGGTCAGCGGGGGCGCGGCGGCCTCCTGGCAGCTTTCCACCCACGGCCCCCGCAATATTCAGAACAATTTCCAGCCCGGCTTTATGGCCTCGCACCTGATCAAGGACATGGGCATCGTGCTGGCCGAGGCCGACCGCTTGAAAATCGCCTTGCCCGGGCTGGCCCTGGTCAACCAGATGTATCAAGGCCTTAAGGCTCAGGGTAGGGACAACTTGGCCACCAATGCCCTGTTGCTGGTCCTAGCCGCTTATTCAGGCCTGGATTGGCAAGAGCGCGATAACGAGTAAGCCCCGGACAAACCCGGGGTCAATTTAAATTAAGCCCCAGACCAAAACAGCCGTGACCCACCGCAATTTATGATGTCTGGGGCAAAAATGGAGAGGTTGTAATTATGTCTGGCGAACCAAGAGCGTCCATAGACTGGGAAAACCGGGAAAAGTGGATGGAGTTGCCCTTTCCCATCGCTGAATATGAAACCCGCATAAGCAAACTGCAGGAGGTCATGGAGCAAGACGGCTACGACGCCCTGTTGATCCACGGCATGCCCTCGCGCACCGGCGCCCTGCGTTATGTGGCCAACTTCAACTCCTTTTTGGGCAACTCCCTGGTGATCATCCCTCGGGGCGGCGATCCGGTGTTGGTGACCGAGACCGTGTTTCACGGCGAACCCATGCACGCCATGCTGTTCACCACCTGGATCAAGGACGTGCGCTGGTCCGATTTTCCGGCGGCCACTGACGTGGGCATCTTCATCTCCCGCATGAAGGACGTGTTCGTGGAGCGGAATCTGGAAAAGGGCCGCTTGGGCATCGTGGGCCAAAGGTGGATGCCCTGGCCTTTGATGAAGGCCATGGAGGACTCCTTCCCTGAGGCCAGCTTCACCTCGGCCATTGACACCTATCAGAAGATAACCGCCATCAAGAGCCCCTTGGAAATCCAACTGATGCGCGAGGCCTGCCTGGTGGCCGGCGCCGGTCTAAAGGCTGCTTACGAATCCGCCCAACCCGGGGTGAGCGAGTTCGAGGTCTCGGCTGAAATCCGCTACGCCATGGCCAAGGCTGGCGCTGAGGAGATCTGGGACCCCTTGTCCGTGGTGGCCGGCCCCAAGGCGGGCTACAAGCATTGCTCGCCTTCCCTGCGCCCCATGGAAGCCGGCGACATGATCTTCGTGGACATCAGCCCCATCTACAAGGGCTATATCGTGGACGTGGCCCGCACCTGGCCCATCGGCGGCACCGGCAGCGAAGAGGCCATCAAGATTTTGGACACGGCGCTTTTGGCCTCTGACGAGGCAATCAAGGCCATCAAGCCCGGGGTGAACGCCCGCGACGTCATGGAACTGACCAAAAAGATCGCCGCCGAGGCTGGCCTGGGGGATTATTTCCACGCCGTGGGCCACGGCACCGGCAGCACCAAATTCGAAGTGCCCATCATGGTGGGCGAAAACAATGACGTCATCCTGGAAGCGGGGATGGTCTTCTCCCTGGAGCCCATGATTACGGTGGAGAACGTGGGCACCGGTGTGGAGGAAGACACCATTCTGGTCACTGAAACCGGGGCCGAAATATTGCCTTGTTTCGAGCGCAGACTTTGGTGAGCCAGCGAGTCATCAGCCGGCCAAAGACGGGGCCGGCCTCCCCTTAAGCCGGGTCAACGAAACCGCGAGGTAAAATTGTGAAGTCTTCCGCAGCAAAGCCGGCGCCCATCAAATCCCTGCAGGATTTGAAACCTGTGCAACGCAGGAAGCTCTACAGGGAAATAGTCGACCAGATCAGGGGACTGATAAAAGGCGGCCGGCTAAAACACGGCGACCGTCTGCCGCCGGAAAGGGAACTGGCCGAGATCTTCCAAGTGTCGCGCAACTCGGTGCGCGAAGCCATCCGCTCCCTGGAGGAAAAGGGCATTGTGACTTCGCGCCCGGGTGCCGGCACCTACGTGACCCTCGGTGACGAAGATTATGTGGTCGATCAGTTCGCCAGCGCCATCGGCCGGGAGCGGGACAAGCTTTCCGAAATATTTGAATTCAGGCGGCTGGTGGAGCCGCACATCGCCTACCTGGCCGCCCAAAACGCGGTTGCAACGGACCTGGCGGAACTGGAGGACTTGCTGCAAAAGCAGGCCGAGGAAGTGAACGACCGTGGCCGGACGGTGGAGCTGGACCAGTCATTTCACCTTGCCCTGGCCCGCGCCTCCAAAAGCACCATTTTGCTGCGCATCGTGGAGACCTTAAACGACATCCTGGAGGAGACCCGGGCCGAATCCCTGCAGGGCGAGGCGCGGAGCCTGGGGTCCCTGCAGGGGCACCGGACGGTTCTGGAAGCCATCAAACAAAGAAACTCCGGCCTGGCCCGGCGCAGCATGAATGATCACCTTAAAGACATCGAGCGCATGGTCTTTAAAAAATTGACCGACTCCACTTGATCATCCCACGCAATTTGACGACTCATTTCCGGTCTTGGCTCCCTGGCCAATAAGAGGGGCCAGCCAAACGGTTGGTCCCTTAACTATGCCTGGACGGGCGGGTGCCTACTGAACTCACCACCCCCGTCCTTTGCCGGCGCCCGGCCGGCGCGAGGCAATGTTTTTTCCGGTAGAGTATTAAAAACGCAATTATTATAGTATGTTGTATTAAAACCAGTTGTTTGGTCTGAAAGCAAACATTTAAGATGAACCGCTTGCCCCTGTCCGGGCACTATATATACAGAAAACAATCACTGTTTGGGTGACCAAAAGGCGGCGGATGTGAGTCAGAGCAAAAAGCGGATCCTTGATACCTATCTGGTGGAATTTGCCCGTCTGGGCGACCGCGCCGCGCAAGAACAACTGGTCCTCAGGTTTCAGAAGCAATTTCTAGGGCATGCTTACCGGCTGCTGGGTGATGCGGAACTGGCCAAAGAAGCCGTGCAGGAGGGATGGATTGAAATTGTCCGTGGCATCTCAAAATTAAGGGACGCAAGCGCCTTTTCCGCCTGGTCTTTCCGGATCATAACCCGCCGGTGCGCCAGGCAGATAGCTGGATTGCAAAGGGAACGGCAAGCCCACCAGACCATGGCGGAGGATGCCGACCCGGGTGACGCTGAAGGGGAGGGCTTGGAGCAAATAGGGGATAGGCAACTTATCCAAAAGGCCCTGGCCACCTTGTCTGAAAAACAACGGGCAGCAGTCACCTTGTTTTATTTGCAGGACATGAGCATCGCGGAGATCGCGGTGTCTTTGGACATACCGGTGGGGACGATCAAAACCCGTCTCATGAGCGCGCGCAACAAAATGCGTGCCGCGTTGCAAGGAGATAATCATGGATAAGCTGGATCAAAGGATCATGGAAGCCCTGGAAGACGAAGAACGTCAGGTCCTGGAGAAGATCAGCCAGGAAGAGAGCCTTCCCAGGCAGTTTTTTGGGCTGTTCAAGGGCAGCTCCGGCTGGTTGAACGCGGGCCTTTTATTCGGGCAGATCATCTTTATTATCGCCGGTGTTTATGCTGCCTGGCACTTTTTCAAAATGACCGAAGTGCTCCAAGCCCTACACTGGGGCCTCTCAGCCGTTGCGTTCTTGTTGGCCGCGGTGATGCTCCGCATCGCCCTGTTGCGCTCAATGCAGACCAACCGGGTGCTGCGCGCGGTCAAGGACCTGGAAATGAAGATCGCCATTTTGGCAGCCAGGGGCTGAGCCGCAGGCCAGGCGCATGACGCCTTGGGCAGGGCGCCTGCCCGGCCCGAAGCGACCAAACCCGTACGCGCCAAAGATTAAGGACCAGCCTCGCGGCTGGTCCTTTTACATGGGTGACGGGGGCGAGGAACTTTTCTTGGCACCACCTTAATCAGGCTCCAACGCTTAAATTGATCCAGGTTTTGCTTAGGACCCCTGAGTGATTGTCAAGCGAGCTATATTATTTCTTCCTTACATTACACGGAAATCCCCGCAAATGAATCGAGCCGCTTATGGGGTCTGTATGCTCAGCCTTATACAGCAGATTCACATTTGCCCCCTCGGATGAATAGATGTTGTGGCCAGAAAAACCAAGCTCAGGGCAGGGCTGCCACCAGCCATGTTGCGTGCACACCACATTGGCGGCGATACCCTCAGTGAGTTTTGCCGCCAGGGATATTTGGCCGTGTACCGTCTCCAAAACCACGATGTCTCCCTCCGCGATTCCCATATCGATTGCCTTTGTTTTATTGATTTCAACGAAGGGATGTGGCTGTCTCTTTCTTAAGGACGGCAGGGCCCGGTGCTGCGATTGGCAGTACTCGCGCAGCTTGGCGTTGATGAGTAAAAAGGGATACTTTTCCTGGCTTATGCCCATTTTATGAAAGACGGCGAACGGATCATCCCATTGCGGTAAGGGGGGTTGGCCAATGTCCTGCAAATGTTGCGAGAACAATTCAACCCGGCCGGTCATGCTGCGGAAACCACTGTCCATATATTTCTGGTACGCTACCGGTCCTTGCAGGAAAATACCGCCATCTGCGTTTTTCAATTCCTTTAGGCCGAAACCTGTGGGGCGGAGCATGGCTTCAAAGGCAGCCTCGATATCTCCCCCCCAAAACTGCTCTCCAAACCCAAGCCGCTTGGCCAACTCAAAGATTATCCATAACTCATCCTTGCTCTCGCCTCTGGGATCTGCCACCGCTTCACGCCACTGAAGCGCCCATTTGTTGTCTTGATATGCCAAAGGGTAACCTATGCGCCCAATCTCCCAGAAGCTTGCAGAGGGAAGCACAAGGTCGGCAAGTTGTGCGGTGGGGCTGAGGTAGTGGTCTACATGGACATGAAATTCAAGTTTGGCCAGAGCGTCCGCGGTCATTTTGCTGTGCGGATTGGCTGATACCGTATTTGCGCCAAATACCATTAGCCCCCTGATTTTGTACGGATCGGCCTCTTCGATTGCCCTGCACAGCAAATAAGGCGGAACCGACATTATGGTGCCAGCTGGGCCCAGGGGATGCTGTTTAAGAGCCAGGTTTTTGGCAAACATTTCCGGAGTGATGAACTCAAATCCGAAGGGGTAATCCAGCGGCGGTAGCGGTGAATTCACCACATTACCTCCCTTTTTGTCATAGTCGCCGGTGAGAGCATAGAAGGTGCATATGGCCCGATTGGTCTGGGTGGCGTTAAGGTTCTGTTCCACGCCATTAAAGGAAAACCAGCAGGAGGGGCTGTTCTCTGCAACCATTTGTACCGCCTGCACAATATCTTCAGCGGGAACTCCCGTGTGCCTTTCCGTATACTCCGGAGTATATGCTGCTACAGCTTCATGCAAGAGAGTGAATACGGTTTTGCATTTCACTACGTCTTCATCAAAAAGCAATACATCCGTCTCTGCATTCAACTCAAGGCGGTTACTTACCTGGCTTCCGGGTGTAATGGGCAGCAACCTTTTTGTCTCGGAATCAATAGCCTGAAAAAGATCGGGCCTGCTTTCAGTACGATCAAGGTCAGAATTGCGTAGTAAATCACCAGAGTCGCATCTCACCAATAGAGGCGCATTGGTCCAGTTACGAACAAATACCTCATCGTATAGCCCGTGTTTCAGCATGACATGGATCATGCCCAAGGCCAGCGCACCGTCTGTGCCTGGTTTGATTTGCAGCCAAATGTCAGCCTTGGAGGCGATCTCAGTCTGCCTGGGATCAACCACAATTATCCGAGCTTGATTTTTGCGGGCAGCGTTGATCTGCCAGTTAAAGGCATTGAAAGTGTTTTTGGGATTATGTCCCCAGATCAGAATGCATTTGCTGCGTTGGAAATCCGGCCATCCCGCTGTGAAATCGTCTCCAGGTCTGCCGAAAGTCAGGGCAGAGCCATTGTCCCGGTGCCAGTTGCAGATATGAGTAGTGGTCATGTGGTTGGGCGTGCCAAAAAGATTGGCAAATCGCCGGATGAATGCGGTGATTTCCCACATGGGCGAGGAAACGTTGGTTTGGGAAAAGGCAAATGCCTCGGCTCCGGATTGATTTTTTATTTCCTGCATTTTCCCAGCAATGGTGTCCAGGGCTTCATGCCAAGCTATACGCTTCCAACCCGGGTCAGCCGCTCCTTTGGGGTTGGTTCGTTTGAGCGGATGCTCTAGCCGCAGGCTATTGGAGACCATTTCAGGGCCTGCAAGCCCTTTGGGGCAAATAGGGCGGTAGAAAGGATGCTCCTTGTCCGGTTTCACCCTTACGAACTCCCCGTTTTCGACCTCGGCAACAACTGGGCAATTGCTGAGGCACTGGGCACAATAGGTTCTTATCTTACGCAGGCTTTTTATCTGCTTACTGCTTCTAGGTTCCATGCTTATCTCCTATAATGAACCGCTGCTAAGTGGTTAGGTGCTATACACTATAATTAAAAAAAATTAACTTTCCACCTCCAACAACCTGGCCAGCAGACTTTCCATTTTTGTCAAAAACTCAATTATATTATCTCTCTTATCATTGCTAAGAGTCTTGTAGTATTCATTAAAACCACCGTCCCTGGTTTCATGCCAGTGTTTGTGGGCAAAATAGGCGGACTTGCCTTTTGAGGATAGGGCCACCATAGACCGCGACAGATTGTCCGGGTCTTGCTGCTTTATGACAAGGCCTTTTTTTTCGAGCTGCTTTAGCTTTTGCGATACCGCGCCTTTGGTGACCCCTGCAATACGGGCAATATCCGTTACGCTGTGTCCATAGTTATCGCCTATTATTTCAATAAGATGTATGTCAGTACCAGTGAGCAACACGTCCGTGCCAAACCTCTTGGGCTGGCTTTCTAGTTGCTGAGCCAAATTTAGAATGGAATACAGCTTTTCATTTATTTCGTTCATAGAGAGTAGCGTATATGTACTAAACAGTTTTGTCAAGTGGAAAACGGCTCAAATTCTGTTGGGTCGCTTAGCACAAAAAAAGATGAAGGCCGATGTGGGGGGGACATTGGGATAAATGGTTTAAGTAAGGAGTGTGAGGAGGCCTGGTTTTAAATCCGGGCGGAGACGATTTTACGTAAAACCGGTCCCTCCAAAAAAGAGGAGCTAGCCAAAAAAGCTAGCCCCTTGATATTATTGGCGGGGACGACGAGACTTGAACCCCCATACGGGGGTTAATTCCCCGCAGCTTGCTGCGCTATAAAGCTGAAATCTTCCTCTTGATGCCCCGCTGCTTGCGGCGGGGTTGTTCATTCGCGGCCTCCGGCGTGACAGGCGAAACTTGTAAAGCCCTATACTGCCTCACTAATGGGAGGCGCCTGGTATGGGTTGCCAAGCCACTACTGATTGACCGAAGGCATTGAATTAGTTTACTATACTATGAAATGGGGGATCGTTGATGTCTGCTCGGCCTTCGGCACAAATCCAACAACTAAATAGTGCATTGCCCAGCCTGATGCACTTGTGGCTCGGGAAAACCAAAATGTCTCCAAAGGATGAAATGCGGTGGCCGCCGCATACTATTGGGACAGGCGCACCAAAACCTAGAGCAACACTGGTACATGCCAATATTTAAACGAATGCCTGCGATCAGGGTGCCCCTGTTCGGCTTAATTGCAGTGATGGCGCTTCTGGCGGCGGAAACCGCGCGGGCGCAGGGTGATGGGCCCCGCGCCTACCAGCTCCTCCCGGAAGACACCAAGGTTATCGCCCTCTATGGGATACACACCCAAGGCAACGAGACCGCCGACACCGGCACCGTGGTGAGGGGAAGCCAAATAGATGTTAGTCTAGGCGTGGTTCAGTATATCCACACCATTGCCCTGGGAAAGCGGCAGGCGGCGCTTTTCGGTATTTTGCCTTTCGGTAAAGTTGATGGCTCCATCGACCTGACGGGCCGTTCATTCTCCGGCAGCAGTTCCGGGATAGGCGACCTCCAACTGGGAAGCGTTATTGGGTTGATCGGCTCACCGTCGCTGCCACTCAAGGAGTATGCCGCTTATAACCCGGGATTCACCCTCGCCATGCTGGGCAAGCTGTTTCTTCCCACCGGAGAATACGATGCGACCAAGGTGCTTAACCTGGGCGCCAACCGTTTTGCCGGCCAGCTTGGCGTGCTGATGATCTACTACTTGGGCACCTCGTTCCAGGATGCTTCTTTGACGTCTTTTGAACTGATGCCCTCGGTGTACATTTACGGCGACAACGACAATCCCTACAACGCCGATAAGCGCGAGCAGGCCCCGCTGTTCAGGGTCGAGGGCCACATCACCCGGAACTTGAACAAGATGATCTGGCTTTCGGCCGACGCTCTTTACACCTACGGAGGCGAGACCACCACAGATGGAGTGCGAGACGGCAACACGCAACGCGCGCTGATGCTGGGATGTAGCGCCAACTTCACCATGAGCAGCGCATCCCTCAAGCTCAGCACGGGTAAGACGGTTATGGCCAATGACAGCGGCCCTGATGGCTGGATGATTCGCGCAATTTTGAACTTTGCCTTTTAAGGGGCCAAAGGCGAGCCCGGCAAAATATAAAGGGAGGGAGCTTGATAATGAGTGTGAAAGTCATGTTCAGACAAACGGGGCTGCTCTGGTTGAGCAGCATGATAGCGGTGGCCATTGTCTTGTTTTCCCTGCCAGCATGGTCCAAGCCGCCCCAAAAGGTGCCGCCAAAGCCTGCCACGCCCGCCACAAAGGCCGCCAATGAAAAGGTCTTGCAAGACCTCCCCTTTAGCGACAAACAGGATTTCGCAGACGCCCAGCGCGGCTTCATCGACCGGCCAGAAAAACTTACGATTAAAGACGCCTCCGGCAGGGTGATCTGGGACCTGGAGAGCTACAAAAAGTACATTGGCCTGGACAAGCCCGCCCCGGATACGGTTAATCCCAGCCTTTGGCGAATGGCTCAACTAAACATGCTGTACGGCCTGTTCAAAGTCACTGATCACATTTACCAGGTGCGCGGTTACGATCTGTCCAACATAACATTCATAAAAGGCGACACAGGCTGGATCGTATTCGATCCTCTGGTCTCCACCGAAACCGCCAAGGCGGCTTATGAGCTGGTAACCAAAAACCTCGGTAAACGGCCCGTGGTGGCGGTGATCTATAGCCACTCGCACGTTGATCATTACGGCGGCGTACGGGGAGTTGTTGATGTTGAGGACGTCAAGGCGGGCAAGGTGCAAATTATTGCGCCCGAAGGTTTCCTGGAACACGCGGTGAGCGAGAACGTCATCGCGGGCAACGCCATGAGCCGGCGCGCGATTTTCATGTATGGCTCACTGTTGCCGCGCGACCCCAAAGGAGGCGTAAGCGCCGGCCTCGGCCAGACCACATCACGCGGCACGGTTACCCTCATACCGCCGACAAAAAGCATCCAAAAGACCGGTGAAGAACTGATCATAGACGGTGTGCGCATGGTGTTTCAGATGACGCCCGGCACTGAGGCTCCCGCCGAGATGAACATATGGTTCCCTGACTGGAAGGTCTTGTGGATCGCCGAGAACTGCACTCACACGATGCACAACATTCTCACCTTGCGCGGCGCCCAGGTGCGTGACGCGCACAAATGGGCCTACCACATTGATGAGACCATCGATCTATTCGGGGACGCCAAGGTCAAATTCCAGAGTCACCATTGGCCTGTTTGGGGGAATGCCAGGGTTCTTGAATATCTCAAAAAGCAGCGCGATGCCTACAAGTATTTGCATGACCAATCGGTCAACTTGATGAACAAAGGCTACACCGGCGAAGAAATTGCGAGGATGGTCAAGCTCCCGCCGGAACTGGACCGGAACTGGAGCACCCGGGGCTACTATGGCACGGTAAAGCACAACTCGCGCGCAATCTACCAGCGCTATATGGGCTGGTACGACGGCAACCCGGCGAACCTGGATGTCCTCGCGCCAGAGGCCGCCGCCAAACGCTATGTCGAGTACATGGGAGGCGAGGCGGCGGTCCTCAAGCGCGCCCGGGCCGATTTTGACAAAGGCGACTATCCCTGGGTGGCCCAGGTGTTGAAGCACGTGGTCTTTGCCAACCCAGACAACACGGAAGCCAAGCATCTCCTGGCGGATGCGTTTGAACAGATGGGCTACCAGGCGGAGTCAGGACCGTGGCGTTCGGTGTATCTCCAAGGCGCCTTTGAATTGCGCAACGGTGTACCGAAGTCAATCTCAACCGGCGGCACGGCCAGCCCCGACGTTATTAAATCAATGCCGCCGGAGATGCTGTTCGACTATCTGGCGGTGCGTCTTAACGGTAAAAAGGCCTTGGGCAAGAAGATCGCCCTGAACATAGCTTTTTCGGACCTTGACCAAGAATACGGCCTGACGGTGGATAATGCCGTATTGAATTACGGAAAGCCCCTTGCCCGGCCCGATGCAAAGGCGACGCTCTCCAAGGCAACTCTCGACGCGATACAGCTTAAAGAGGTGAAACTGGAAGACGCCGTGGCCAAAGGTGACATTAAGATAGAAGGGCGGCCAGAGGCCTTTCGGGAGTTCTTGGGTCTCTTAGACGTGTTTCCTCCGTGGTTCAATATCGTCACGCCGTGATTTAAGGCCATGCGCGGTCAAAGCTTTGATGCATGGTTCGGTTTGACACCTCGGCCGCAGCGCCAAGACCGTCATTCGCTTTGGTGCCAATGGAGTGGCTTGAGTCCCTCTACTCCATAACTACTCCTTCAAAGAAAAAGGGCTCAGCCAAAAAATGGCTGAGCCCTTTTAGTTATTGGCGGGGACGACGAGACTTGAACTCGCGGCCTCCGGCGTGACAGGCCGGCGCTCTAACCAAAGCTGAGCTACGCCCCCGCGTATATTCAATTTTCAAAAGCCTGGGCGGTTTTGCCTGTCCCCCATCACCCCGGCTGGTTTGATGGTAGGCGGAACAGGACTCGAACCTGTGACCCCCGGCTTGTAAGGCCGATGCTCTCCCAACTGAGCTACCCGCCCAAGTTCGAGGCCGCGCGTCTGGCGCCCGGCCCCGGCTACCCCCGCAAAGGGGATTTCTATTTATCAAGCGATTGCCCTAGTGTCAAGGGCATAAGCGTCTAATGCGCCACCACCTCGGTGGATTTGTCGTTTTCCTCCATGGGCGGTATCTCATAAGGCACCGGCTCCTCGGCAAAGATGTCAGCCGGGTCCTCCACGGCCAGGGCGTGCTGCAAGACCTGGTCCATGTGCTCCACCGGCACCAGCTCCACCGCCTTGAGCACCCTTGAGGGGATCTCCTGGATGTCCTTTTCGTTGTCCTTGGGGATCAACACCTTGGAGATGTTGGCCCTATGCGCGGCCAGGACCTTTTCCCTCAGGCCGCCGATGGGCAGCACCCGCCCGCGCAAGGTGATCTCGCCGGTCATGGCGATGTCGGCCCGCACCGGGATGCGGGTCAGGGCGCTGACCAGGGAGGTGGCCAGGGTGATGCCGGCCGAGGGCCCGTCCTTGGGTATGGCGCCTTCGGGCACGTGCACGTGCAGATCCACCTTGGTGTAAAAGTCCTCGGGCAGGCCCAGGGCCTTGCCCCGGGCGCGCACATAGGAAAAGGCGGCCTGGGCCGATTCGGTCATCACCTCGCCCAGTTTGCCGGTGATGGTCAGCTTGCCCTTGCCGGGCAGCACGATGGCCTCGGTGGTCAGCACCTCGCCGCCCACCTGGGTCCAGGCCAGGCCATTGGTCAGGCCCACGTGGTCGGCCTCCTCGGTGAGGCCGTAGCGGAACTTGGGCACGCCCAGATAGGACTCCACCGCGTTTTTGGGCACCCGGGCCTTGCCCTGGCGGTTGTCTTCCTTGACCAGCTTTTTGGCCACCTTGCGGCAGACGCTGGCGATCTCGCGCTCCAAGTTGCGCACCCCGGCCTCCCGGGTGTAGCGCCGGGTGATCTCCAGGATGGCGTTGTCGGACAGCAGCACCTGCTCCGGGTCCAGGCCGTTGGCCGCGGCCTGCTTGGGCAATAAAAACTGTTTGGCGATGCCCAGCTTTTCCAATTCGGTGTAGCCGGGCAGCCGGATGATCTCCATGCGGTCCTGCAAAGGCGCCGGGATGGAGAACAGGGTGTTGGCCGTGGTGATGAACATCACCTCGCTCAAGTTGTAGTCCACGTCCAAATAGTGGTCGTTGAAGGCGAAGTTCTGTTCCGGGTCCAACACCTCCAGCAGGGCGGCGCTGGGATCGCCGCGGAAGTCGGTGGACATCTTGTCCACCTCGTCCAGACAGAACACCGGGTTGATGGAGCC
>JANQFN010000022.1 GCA_028277825.1 Desulfarculaceae bacterium | reverse complement strand
GCGGCGTACAGCGCCTGTCCGGTGATCTTGTCCCAGACGTCGTCTTTGACCGGCGAGGTCCCGATGTGCCTCAAGGGCGCCATCAATCCTCCTCAGCGGGCGGACGGTAAATCATCTCTTGGCTCAGGCCCCCGGCCACCCGGGCCACGGTGGAGGCCCCGGCTCCTCCGGTGACCAGCTTGGGGCTTTCTTCTTTATAGAAGTAGACCCCGCAATAGGGGCAGTGCAGCTCGACCTTCAAGGAGTAGAGCAGCATGTCCGCGTAGTAATCTTTCTGGCAGGTCGGGCAGCGCACATTGAAGATGTCCATGCTCAGTCCTCCAGATAGCGGGCCAGGTCGAGATTTTGCCTGACCTCGGCGGGCACCTCGCCCCGCTGGGGGAAGGGCCGGTCCAGGGGTTTGGTGGCGTCGATGATCATGCCCGAGCTTTTGATTTCGTGGCGCAGCGAGGGGTCCAACACCTGGCCTTGCAGGTTTTTGAGGATGGTGACGTCCTGGTCGGCCTGCACCCGCGAAGCCAGGGCCCACATCACTTGTCCCTTGTCCTCGGGGTCGATGTCTTCATCCACCACGATCACGTGCTTGATGAAATTGCTGGCGCTCATGGCGGCCATGGCCGCCCGCATGGGTTCGCCCTCGGTCCTTTTTTTCAAACTCAGCACCAGGTTGAAGGGCCCGCCCGAGCCCACCCAGCAGATGCCCGCCACCCCGGGAACCGCCTGCTTGGCCCTTTGGTAGATGGAGGCCTCGATGGGCAGGTGGGCGTTGATGTGCTCGGTCTGGCAGGGAAAGATGTCGATGATGATCGGGCGCTGGCGGCCGTAGATCGCCTCCACCTCCACCACCCAGGACAGGCGTTGGGGCCCGGTGTAGCCGGTGAACTCGCCGAAGCCGCCCTCCACGCAGCGCCGGCCGGCCAGGATGCGGCCCTCGATGACCAACTCGGCCTCCGCCGGCACCAGGAAATCCTCGCCCCAAACCTGGGATGGGGTCAGGGCCAGGGAATGCTCCATCACCCCGCCGGCCGCATGGTACTCGTCCTGGCCGGGAGGGGTCAACAGGGCCCCGGTGAGGTGGAAGGCGGGGTGGTGGCCCAGCACCACGGCGATGGGCAAATCCCGCTCCTCGGCCTCGGCGGCGGCGAAGTAGGACCACAGATGGCGGGGGGACATGTAAATGGCCAAATGGCTTTTATCCAGGTACTGCATGCGGTTCCAGGAGACGTTGTAGCGCCCATCCTGGTTTTTGGCGCAGACGATGGGGGTCAAATAGGGCCCCCCGTCCAGTTCGGTGTGGCGCACGATGGGCAGGCGGGACAGGTCCAGGCCCTCGCCCTGGCGCAGCCAGGACCGTACCGGGGCCTGGTCATTTGGTATGATGTGCGGCGGGATGCCCTGGCCGGCCAACTCCAGAATCCTCTCCAACAGCGGCAGGCGGGCGTCGCTGTCCAGGCCCAGGGCCAGGGCCACCTTTTTGAAGGTGGCAAAGGTGTTGTTTAAAATGGCCCCCTGCCAGGGTCGTCCCTTGAGGTCGCTGACCTGCTCGAACAACACCGCCGGCAGGCGTCCCTGCCGCTCTAGGGAGTCCACCACCGCGGCCGATTCGAACTGGGCGGGCGCCACTGGCCGCTTTATCCTGACCAGTTCTTCCGGGGCCCTTTGGGCCACCAAATCCAACCAATCTTGCAGGCAGAGGCCCATTGCAATGCCTCCTTGTTAGGTGCCAGTAGGCCGGGGGCAGGGTGCCGGCGCTATTTCCAGAAGGTGACCATTTTCTTCACGTGGCGGGTCATGACCGCCGCAGCCTCCTGTGCGTCGCCCGCGCGCACCGCCTCGAAAATAGCCTGGTGATCGCCGATGCCGTGCCGCCGGTCCTGTTGCGAAAAACTGCGTTCGCGCACGCTGTTGTAGAGCAAGGGCACCAGGCTCTGCAAAGTCAGGCGGTACACCGTGTTGCCCGAGGCCTCGGCCAGGCGCATGTGGAAGTCCATGTCCGCCATGCTGCGCGGCTTTTTCCCGTCCACCGAGGCGGAGTAGTTCAAAATGGTTTGCTCCAGGGCCTTGATGTCCCCCGGGCCGGCGCGCCGGGCTGCCAGGCCGGCCACCTCCGGTTCGATCAACAGCCGCGCCTCGGTCAACTCGGCGATGCTGGCCCGGCCCAGAGTGAGCATCAGGGTCAAGACCTCGCCCATGGGCTCGGGGCTGGGCTCGGCCACAAAGATGCCGCCGCCGGCTCCTCGCTTGATCAGCAAGAGGCCGGACTGCTCCAGGCTGATTATGGCCTCGCGCACCGGCACCCGGCTCACCCCGAACTGCCGGGCCAGTTCAATTTCCGGAGGCAGTTGATCACCCACGCGCAACTCGCCCCGGAGGATCGAGTCGGTTATGCGTTCCCGCACCTGATCAGAGACCCTGCCCTTGTTCAAAGGTTTTGAAGCGAAATTCATAGTTGGCCGTCCCTTCCGCCGGCGAGGGGCATCGCCACAAATGGGCTAAAAGCTAACCTTAGACTTTAAACTTTTTAGCATCATGCCCGGGAGGAAAGCAACCATATTACGCAGCGATGAAGGATTTCATTCTGTCCCCATCGCAGCCCGGGCCGACCGCGGCGGGTGTTAGAATATTTAATAAGTGATCCGCGGTAAAAACCGCGGCGCCGGCGTTGAAGGTTTTGGAGCGTAAGACAGCCGTTGTATCAGAAAGCGCTGAGCGACCAAGGAGCCTTATGGCACCTTTGAGCCCCGAGCAAAGACTCAAGTTGCGCGCCTGGCACAAGGTGTGTTTACAGGTGGACGGCATCGCCACCGGAACCACGGTTGAGACCCTGGCCGCGGCCGGTGTGTTCCAACACCTGGCCGGGGACGCCGAGCCGCTGGAGGCCTCGGCCCTGGCCGCGCGCAGCGGCATCCTTCCCGGTTATTTCCATTTGGCCATGAAGCTTTTGGCCAACCAGGGGCTGGTGTTGCGTGGCGGCGACATCCCCGCCGGGGAGACCCTGGTCAGTCTGAGCCCGGACGGCCGTGAGTGGCTGGCCTTTCTAGAAGCCTATCAACGGGGCCGGGCGTCCGTGGCGGCGGCCCTGCAGCTCAGGGCCTGGCTGGCCGGCCAGCGCAGCGAAGCGCCCCCGGACCTGGCCGCCTTGAGCCGGGGGCCGGCGGTGGATGATTCCCTTCTGGGCAGGCGGGTGCGCCAACATCTGCTGGGCCCTTTGCTGGGCGCGGCCATGACCCAGTTGGCTGCCAGCGGTGTGCTGCAGACCTTGGGCGGTTCGCCGGGGGGTTGGGTGAGCCTGTCCTGGCTCAAGGGCCCCCCCGAGGCCCTGACCGCCGCCCTGGGCCTTTTGGCCGGCCAGGGCTGGGCCCGACTCCAGGACGGGGGCGCCGCGCTGACCCCGGAGGGCGAGGCAGCCGCGGCACTGGTGGTAGGCTACTACGAGGCGGTCAGCTACTTGCCCTCTTTCCTGGCGGTGCCTGAAATTATGCACGGAGCCGAAGCCAATTTGGGCTTGGCGGCCAACGGCGAGGAAACGCACTTGGACCGGGCCCTGGACATCAAAATGAGCGGTCTGGTTTTCCAAAAGGAGTGCCGCGAGCCTTTCTTGGAGGCCGCCTTGCCTCTGTTCGACCAAAAGCCCCTGTCACAGCAACCCAGCTGCGTGGTGGACTGCGGCTCCGGCGACGGCACCGTGTTGCTGGAGCTGTACCGGGCCATCAAGGAGCAGACCCTGCGCGGCCGGCACTTGCAGAGCCACCCCTTGATCATGGTGGGCGCGGAGTACACCGAAGTCTCCCGGCGGACCACCGCCGCCGTCCTGGCCGAAGCGGAGGTGCCCCACCGGGTGATATTCGGCGACATCGGCGACCCCGGCCGCCTGGCCGCCGACCTGGGGGAGCTGGGCCTGGAGGCGGCTGAGGCCCTGCACATCAGCAAATCGGTTATTCACAACCGGGCCTACCAGCCGCCCCGGGATCATGAACGGCTGCGCAGTTGGCGCCCCACTTCCCTGGCGGTGTTCACCTCCCCCGGCGGGGGCCTGATACCGGCGAGGGAGATGGAGTGCAACCTGGTTGAGTTTTTCGAGGCCTGGCGCCCTTGGATGGCCAGGCACGGCATGTTGGCCATCGAGGCCCACACCGTGGACCCGGAGTTGGTGGCCCCCAGGGTGGGCGGCAATCTCATCACCGTGCTGGACGCCTCCCACGGTTATGCCCACCAGTATCTAATCGAGGCGGAGATCTACCGGCGGGCCGCCCGGGCGGCGGGTCTGGACATCTTATTTTCGCGGGATATAGGCCAGCAATTGGTAGGGCGGCCCCTGCTGTCGGTCAATCACTTCAAGCCGGCCTAGCCCGGATATTTCACGAAGGCCGGCCGTCCGGCTGCGCCAGCCCAGCGCTGGCTATGTTGCCGGCTGCGCTCCAAGCTCGACGTAGCTTTGG
>JANQFN010000616.1 GCA_028277825.1 Desulfarculaceae bacterium | reverse complement strand
CATGTATGCGGTGGGCGCCTGCTGGGGATTCCGCACCGCGGCCGAACTGAAAGAGGCCGGCGCCAGGCATCTCATCCAGCAGCCGCATGAGCTACTGGCCCTGTTGGAGGACTGACCGCCCTGGCCCGGGCGGCGAGCTTTAAAAACAAAACAAATCGCTGAAGGGGTAAGAAGCGCCCGCCCCCGCCAATGGGCCCCTGCCAATGGAAAACGACCCCTGGTCAGTCGCAACCGCCATGGCGGTTAGGTGATAAGCCTAAAAAATGAACAACCCCGCCGCAAGCAGCGTGGTATCAAGAGGAAGATTTCAGCTTTATAGCGCGGCAAGCCGCGGGGAATGAATCCCCGTATGGGGATTGAACCGTCTCCAGGGTGTCGGCTGACATCCATCCCAGAGATTCCCGCGCCCCTGACTATTGCCACTTGGCCCCGGTTATGCCAGGATTGATCAGTTAAACGGTGGCAACAGCCTGGCAAGCCCTCCAGAGAGACGCGGTGAAGCAAGCGCCCAACATACCGGTGGCCAAACCCCAACTGGGCCAGCGCGAAAAAGAGCTGGTCATCGACTGCGTGGAATCCGCCTGGATATCCTCTTTGGGCCGCCACATCCTGGAATTCGAACGCTCTTTGGCCGGTTTCTGCGGAGCCGCCTTCGGCGTGGCCACCTCCAACGGCACCACCGCCCTGCATCTGGTCCTGGAGGCCCTGGGCGTGGGCCCGGGCGACGAAGTGCTGGTGCCCTCTTTGACCTTCGTGGCCACCGCCGCGGCGGTGGCCTACACCGGCGCCACCCCGGTGTTTGTGGACAGCGATCCCCAGACCTACAATATGGACCCGGCCCTGATCGAGGCGGCGCTTACGCCTAATACCAAGGGCATCGTCCCGGTGCACCTCTATGGCCACCCGGCCGACATGGCGGCCATTAACCAGATCGCCGAGGCCCGTGGCCTGTGGGTGGTGGAGGACGCGGCCGAGGCCCACGGCGCCGAGGTCATGATCAACGGCCAGTGGCGCAAGGCGGGTTCTCTGGCAACCGCCGCGGTCTTTTCTTTTTACGGCAACAAGATCATCACCACCGGCGAGGGCGGCATGGTCTTGGCCAGCGACGAGGAACTGACCAAAAACCTGCGCCTGCTGCGAGACCACGGCATGGACCCGGAGCGGCCCTATTGGCACCCGGTGGTGGGCTACAACTACCGCATGACCAATTTGCAGGCAGCCATCGGTCTGGCCCAGATGGAGCGGGTGGCGGACATACTGGAGCATAAGGCAACCATCGGCCGGCAATACGACCAGGGCCTGGGAGACATACCCGGACTCATTCTGCCGCCCCGGGCCGCTTGGGCCCGGCCGGTGTGCTGGCTCTACAGCGTGTTGCTGGAGCCGGAGTTCCCCTTAAACCGCAACCAACTGCGCGTGTTTTTGGCTGAGCGGGGCATAGACAGCCGCCCCTTCTTCACCCCCTTGCACAAGCTGCCCCCTTACGCCGCCGGCCAGGAAATGCCCGTGGCCGAAGACCTGGCCGTGCGCGGCATCAGCCTGCCCAGCGGCCCGGCCATCACCCCGTCTGAGATCGGCCGGGTCTGCGAAGCCCTGGCCGAGGCGGCGGAACCCGCCCCATGAGTTCCGAGACCGGCTCTCTGAGCAACTTGTCGGCCACGGTGGTGCTGCCCACCTACAACGAGCTGGCCAACATCGTGCCCCTGATCAGTGAAATCCTCAAGCAGGGAGGGGACGCAGGCTTTGAGCTGGAGGTGGTGGTGGTGGATGACGATTCGCCCGACGGCACCGCCCAAGCGGTGGCAGATGCCTTTGGCCATGAACCGGCGGTGCGGGTGGTGTT
>JANQFN010000588.1 GCA_028277825.1 Desulfarculaceae bacterium | reverse complement strand
AGCGAGTTGGGGATGGAGATCAAGACGTCATCGCGGGTCAACAGGCGGGTGCTCCTGATGCCCACGTCCACCACCTTGCCCCGCTCGCCGGTGCCCAGGACCACCCAGTCACCCAGCTTGTAAGGCCGGTCCACCAGCACGCTGACCCCACCGAAGAGGTTGGCCAGGGTGTCCTTGGAGGCCAGGGCCACCGCGGCGGTCACAATGCCGGCCGAGGCCAAAAGCGGGGTCACGTTAATGTGCCAAACCCTGAGCAGCCAATAGCCGCCGTGGGCTAACAAAAGCACCATGATCAAGTTGTCGAACAAAGGGTAAAGCTGGCGGGCACCTTCGCGTTTACTTTCGCGGCTCTTGAGGCTTCTGAAGATGGTGCGCGATATGCGGATCAGATACAGGGTCCACATCACCACCAGGCCGGTGTAAACCAGCCTGGTGAGGGTGTCTTCCCAGGGGTGTTCGTGCAAAAAGACAAACACCGCCACCAGGGTGGCGCCCAGGATCACCGAGGCCCTGACCGGCCCGTGCAGTTGCTCCAGGACATGGTCGTCGATATTGGACTTGGTGACCTTGACCATGGCCTTGAAGACCTTGCCGAACAGCCAGTCGATCAACAAGGCGCCGCCCACGGCCGTCACCAAGAGAAAAAGAGCGAACAGCCAAATGTGCTCTTCCAGCCATTCCCACCCAATGCTGATGGCTTGCAGATCCATGCCCAGTGCTGTCTCCGCGGGGGTTTTGTAACCGCGGGCTCCTCGCCCCTCAAATCAGTGTAGGGAGGCTGCCCTGAACTGTCAACCGATGCGGGGCTTGTGCATACCGGGCTTTAACCGCTATAAAAAGGGCTCACCTCCGGCCGCGGGAGATAAGAAGTTTCATGGCAGCCAACATCAGCCGCATCATCCAAATCAGCGCCATCATCATTTGTCTGGCCGCGCTCAGCCTGGCCGGCTGCGCCCGCAAAAAGGCGCCGCCCGCTCCGGGGGAACCCGGCCGGGCCCGGGGCAAGCCCTACACCGTATGGGGCCAAACCTACCATCCCTATGTGGACTCGCATGGTTTCGAGCAAAAGGGCCTGGCCTCCTGGTACGGTCCCAAGTTCCACGGCCGGCGCACCGCCAACGGCGAGCGCTACGACATGGAGGGCATGACCGCGGCCCACAAGCTCTTGCCCTTCAACACCTATGTGGAGGTGACCAACCAAAAGAACGGTAAAAAGACCGTGGTGCGCATCAATGACCGCGGCCCCTTTGTGGACGGCCGCGTGATCGATCTGTCCAAGGGCGCGGCCCGCAAACTGGGGGTGATCGGTCCGGGCGTGGCGCCGGTGCACCTAAGGGCGGTAGGCTACAGTCAGCCAACCGGGGCCAAGCCGCTGGTGGCCACCAAGCCCAAGCTGGGCCCCTTCACGGTGCAGGTGGGCGCCTTTGCCCAGGAGAGCAATGCCTGGCGCCTGGCCGCGCTGCTCAGAACCGAGTACGAACCGGTGAACGTGCTGCGCTATGACCGGGGGGATATGATTCTCTATAGGGTGCGGGTGGGCAAGACCGACAGCCTGGAGGCGGCCAAAAAAATTCAAGCCCGCCTGAGAGCGGCGGGCGAGAAACAGGCCTTCACCGTGGCCTGGTAGGTTTTATCGCGCTATCAGCTTATAGGCCGGTGTCGTCGTTGATGCTGCGGCGCAGCACGCCGGAGGTCTTGAATACCACCACCCGGCGGGCGCGCAAGCGCAGATCCTCCCGCGTCTGGGGATTGCGGCCCCGGCGGGCCTTTTTGTCCTTGACCATGAACTTGCCAAAGCCGCTGACCAAAAGGTCCTCGCCGCCCTCCAGGGTGGATTTGATGAGCTCCAACGTGGTTTCCACCACATCGCGCGCGCGGTTTTTGGGAAGCTGGGTGCTCTCATAAACCTGATTGATTATGTTTTCCTTGGTCAAGGCCAAAATTTGCTCTCCTTACAAATGGGGCTGTGTGGCAGAGTGCATAAATAAGGGCTAAAACAAAAACCTAATAGGCGACTATGTAGAATAATCAGGTTTTTGTCAATACCCTTTTTACCCAAATCACCCATTTACTTCAAAAAACCGGCTCCGCTATTGCCCCGCTGCAGGCGGAGCTATATATTTAAAGGGCCCGACAGGGCCATACAATTTGGGGGCGACATGGTTTCGACGGAGGCAGTTGAGGCCACAAGTTGCATGCCGGGGTCCTTTCAGCCCGTTATCTGAAGGGAACTAAAGTAATCGCAGATGATTACGCATACGCCGCAGCCGCGTAAATAAGGCTGCCGTCCTCCCAGCCCATTCCCGCGGGGCTGGTGCGGGCGCCGATTAGCGGGATAGGGAACGGGCTTTGCCTCATCGGCCCGCGACCGAAACGCCAGATGGAGCTGGCCGGACATAAACCCTGTCCGTGGGGGCTATGGCCGGCGAGATCAAATCACGGAATAAGCATGTAGAGATTTGGGCTGAAAGCTTTCGGACCGGGGTTCGATTCCCCGCGCCTCCACCAAATTGACCCACCCGCAGGCGCTGAAGGAAAAGCCGTGGAAGACATACACCAGATTTTCAGCCAGTTTAAGGACGAGTTCCCCGAGGTGCATGAACTCAACGAGGCCCTGGGCAAACAAATACATGAGAATTCCGGCCCCCTGGACGAAAAGACCCGCTGGCTGCTCAAGATCGTGATTTCCGCGGCACAAGGCCATAAGCGGGCCCTGTTCACGCACCTCAAAAAGGCCCAGGCCGCCGGCGTCAGCCAAGCGGAGATCAAGCACGCCCTGCTGATGCTGATCCAAACAGCCGGCTTCCCGGCCTTCATGAAGGCCTATGCGGTCTTAAAAGGCGACAGCTAGGCCGGGCATCAGAAAAAACCAGCCATTCGTAATAAAGGTGGGATGACCAAGCAAGGTCATCCCACCTTTTTTTTGGGTGACTGCATCAGTTACGGTTTCATGCAAGCCACATGTCGCTATTGAGATATTACGGCTGTTAATATGTCCGACCCTATGTAGACCGGGGGGGGACCATTAAAACCGCCGGCCACTTGATCCAAATCAGCGTCTGACAACTCCACCCCGGTTGCGGCCAGCACCGCCTCTTTCCATTCTGTCTGGGAAAAGTCATAATCACCGGTTGCCGTTACGATTGCCCTTATCTCATCTTCCGAATTGGCCTCGTGCAGCTGTTTGGCCAGGCCGTCATCAGACTGCACTACTTCAAAAAACGCTTTGGCGCTTTCAAGGGACATGTGTTTCTCCTTTGGTTGTATTCACATGATCAGATTCTAGGATGATGACACCCGCCCAATATACCGAAATGCTCAACCTTTGGGGCTAGGTTTCCAAACTACCCGAGTGACCTATATAACCGAATATTGGAGGATAACTGGTGTTAACGTTGACTGAAAGATAGCCGCCGCCTCCAGCCACCTTTTCCAAGTCTTCGTCTGAGAGCTCCACTCCGGTTTCAATCAAGACAACCTCTGTCCATTGGGCTTGAGTGAAATCAAAGTCACCGGTCGCAGCGATGATCGCGCGCACCTCTTCTTCTGACTTGGCCTCGTGCAGTTGTTTTGCCAGGGTCTCGTCTGACTTCACTAACTCAAAAAAAGCCTTGGCGCTCTCAGTGGACATGTACTTCTCCTATGATTTGGATCCACATGATCACGTTTCATGCTGGAGCCAGCCATAATCGAATGCAAACGGTTATTCTAAGTTTCCAGGCCGGCCGCAGACGCAAAAATAGATGGAGCACCGGAGTTTATGTTGACTGAAAGATAGCCGCCGCCGCCAGCCACCTTTTCCAAGTCCTCGTCTGAGACCTCCACCCCGTTTTCAGACAAGACCGCTTGCTTCCATTCATCCTGGCTGAATTCATAATCCCCAACCGAGGCAATGAGTTGCCGCACGCCATCTTCAGACTTGGCTTCGTGTAACTTTTTGGCTAGATCTTCGTCAGATTTGACCACCTCGAAAAACGCCTTGGCACTCTCAATTGACATGGGTATCTCCTTTTGATGCATGCGCCTGATTTGGCTTCATGCAGCGAATATGGGCGGGAAATTATTCATGGTCACCGTAAGATAGGAATTGGGACCATCGCCAATACCGGCGAGACTCTCGCTGCCACCAGCCACCTTTTCCAGGTCCTCGTCCGATATCTCCACCCCGGTTTTGACCAGCACCGCGCTCACCCAGTCTTTTTGGGTGAAATCATAATCTCCCTGACTGGCGATAACCGCGCGCAACTCCTCTTCCGAATTGGCGTCAAAGAGCCGCTGGGCAAGTTGTTCGTCGGCTTTGACTAATTCAAAAAACGCTTTGGCGCTCTCCACGGACATGGTGTTCTCCTTGGCTGAAATCACAACATCATTTTTTATGCTGAGGCCTGCTGCCAAGGGACGCAATAGAAATCAAAAAGGTAGGGGATAAAAATTGGCTTGAAGGGTTCGAAAGGTGATTAAAGGAAGCAAGTGATTCAGATGTCCACCAACTTCCTGGCCCCAACAGCTGAGCAAATAGTCTTTAAAAGTAATTAATGATTTTATGAATTTAAATCCCCGTCATCAGTGGCAACCCCTTCAGAAACGCTGTCTAAATCAGCATCATTGAGTTCCCGGCCCGATTGTGCATCCAGGGCTTGCAGCCACTCGCTGTGGGTGAAATCAAAGTCACCGGCCGCCTTGATAATCTGCTGAATCTCTTGTTCTGACTTGGCCTCAGCCAAACGTTTGTTCAGGTCAGCATCCGCCTTGACCAGAGCCAAAAGCTCATTCGCGCTATGCAGGGACATGGGCACCTCCTGTTGTCCTCCCGTACAGGGGTTCATTCCCCGTGGCTTGCCGCACTATAAAGCTGAAATCTACCCCTTGATACCCCGCTGCTTGCGGTGGGGTTGTTCATCATGATCATATTTACAGCATAAGGAGACATGAAAGCATAGGCAAAAAACTTGGCTGCCCGCATTTCGCAGCTTAATGATAATCAATTCATAGCTGGAAAATGCTTGACTTTTTAGGGGTTGATGTATCATTTATTAATACGTGTGTATAGCAATCACCTGGGAATTTTAACATGATTGGCTTTGATGCCTCACACAGCGGGTGTCCAGTTTGCTTGCGTCTGTCATTGAAAAGCTGCTGCTGGGTCAAGCGATCATGTTCGAAAAAATTCTTGCCACCATATTGGCGCTGTTCGGTTTAATGGTCATGGGCGCCACCATCCCCTGCATCCAGTGGATGTGGAAACACGTAAACGGCCTGGAGCACAAACTGGCCCATTTCAGTTTTGCCTCCATTGTATTCATCATGGGCGTGGTCAGTTTGCTGGTGTCCTGGAGACTTTTCCGGGGCCCCAGGTAGGCCAGCCCGAGCAGTCCATAATTGGCAATCTCACTGCTCGAGCCGTTCAAGCATTCAATGCAATACAATTCTTTTAAAGCGCACTGCCAAACTAAAACCAAAACTTTTCGCTGCAAAGGACGGAATTTAGCTCAACGAATGTATTATATTTTATTTCATGAAAACAGGCCTCTTTGATGACATGGGAATGCAGGCCTGTTCAAAATTTGAAACCAAATAAAAAACTGAGCCGAGTTGGGGTTTCATTTTGCTGCATAGCGGGGGGAGAGATCAAAATCAAATACGCGCGTTGAGGCTTTTTCAATCAATATTTGAATCCACTGGCGGTTCAAATATTGGCACAACATAAGTGTAATAATCATCCAATTAATACGATAAAAAACAGGATAATCTTGCCATGATAAGTTAAACTTAGAGATAAGCGTTAAAACAGTAAATAGCTGACAATTACTACTATTTTAAATAGCCCAATCACGGTACAAATTTTTGAACTGCACCTGATCGATTAGGACAGGAATCGCGCTATCCATTTGAGGGATTGGTCAATGGCCTGGCGTTGATCTTCCGGAGCGCTGAGGCGGTGATCTCCTCCAGGCAACA
>JANQFN010000549.1 GCA_028277825.1 Desulfarculaceae bacterium | reverse complement strand
AACGAGGCCGCCGACCCGGCGGTGATGCAAGATGTTTTGACCACCTTGGACAAGCTGGTGCCCTGGCAAGACAACTACCGCCATATGGAGGGCAACTCGGCGGCGCACGTTAAAAGCGTGCTCACCGGCTCCACCCTGCGCCTGCCGGTCTCCGGCGGCCACCTCTCTTTGGGCACCTGGCAGGGCATCTTCTTCATGGAATACGACGGCCCCCGCAGCCGCAAGGCCTGGGTGGACGTGCGCTAATTACCTGAGGTTGGGCGGCAACTTCGAGAGAAGCAGTTGCCATGAGGCCCCGAGAAAAACCACACCTTCACTGTCGTAGTACAGCTTGAACCTGTGCCCGGCACAGCCAGCCGCGGGCAGACAAGGCGGCCCAAGGCTTGGGCCCCCAGATAGTTTCACCGAGAGCCCGTTTGTCCGACTTGGCGAGGTGCTTACCCGACCACTCTGCCTCCGGCGGCCCGCCGGTAGCAAGCGAGGGCCGCAGGCGTAGTTAAAGCTACGTCGAGGCCCGAGCGCAGTTAGTAACGCAGTATGCCGGTGGCTGGCGAAGCCGGGGCTAGCCTTGGGCCAGGATGGCGGCCACCGCCAGGGCCAACCCCCCGCTGGCCTGGTCGGCGGCGATCACCTCCACCTCGCCGGGTTCGGCCGGGCCCAGGCCCAGTTCCGCCGCCCGCACCAACTGCTCCTGGGCGAAGATGGGGCTGTTCATGATGGCGGCGTTGGAGCCCAGGTGCTTCAGGCAGGCCACCCCCACCGCGTCCAAGGCCACCCGGTTGAAGCCGGCCAGCATCACATCACCGGCCGCCCGCTTGCCGGTGGCGGGTCCGCCGTCCACAAAGGCCTCCACTCCGTCGAGCAGGGTGAAGGTGGGCTCAAAGGCGCTGTTGATCTCGGCGATCATCTGGCGCTGGTGGGGCGAGGTGTGCAGCGCCTCCATGTAGGCCGGCATCTGGGCGCGGCCGGGAACCACCCCCACCGCCAGTTTTAAGGACAGGGTGAACACCCCGCCGAACTGGTGGGTCTTCAGGCAGCAGGTCTGCACCAGGCACGAGGCCTCCAGGATGGGCCGGGCCACGCAGAAGCCCTTGGGCCAGTGATGACCGGGCTCCTTGATCTGAACCCAGTCCTTTTCGGACAAATCGTCGAAGAGGATCACCTGAACTCCCAGGCGCTCCAGATCGGGGTTGATGCCCTTTTGTTCCATGACCTGGGCGGTGGGCTGCCAGGAGCGCTCGCCCAGGGTGACCGAGGCCGCGCCCCACTGCCAGAGCTTTTCAATCAGGGCCACCAGGGTGTCGTTGTGGGTGGAGCCCGGAGCGGGGTCGGCGGTGTTGAAGTTGGGCTTCAACAAGACGTCCTGGCCCTTGACCGCCTCCGGCGCCCGGGGACCCAGAGCCTCCAGGGCGGCGTCCGCGCCTAAACTGCGGTCGCGGTTGTGACAAAGGCATACGCTGTGCATATAAGACTCACCTGTTTTTCGAGGGGCGGCGCCTGCATGGCCGCGGCGCATTTGGTCATAGAGCAACCAGTCAGCCGTAGGCGCCCCGCTACGGCCTGGGCGTGGTGCCTGCCTCCCGCCTTGCATGGTGATGTCAAAACCCGGCTGGATGCCGAAAGGAAGCGGGGCGGCTGGGGCAAATTATAACCCAAGAACGGACCGCACAGGTGGCTGACTTGCCCCCGGGGAGCGTTTTTTTGGTGACATCGGTGCCTTTGCCTTCCTCGGCGGGCTTTTTGGCGGCTTGTGAACTAACATTTCTGGACAAGAGGCCACCAACCGTTGGACAATAGCAAAATGTGAACCCCCCGGGGAGGAGTCTTTGAAAGTCAAGCTGGAAGAGGCGCTGAACCAACTGCAAAACGCGCGCGCCGCCGAAAACGATCAGGGCATCGCCAACGCCCTGTTCGTGGTGGGCGTGGGCTATATGCAAAAGGAGCGTTGGGACGCCGCCGCCGGGGCCTTGGACGAGGCCCTGGAGTTGTGCCAGCAGTTGGGCAACTTCGCCGGCCAGGGACAGGTGCTCATACGGCAGGCGGAACTGGCCGCGCAACAGGAAAAGCCTTCCCAGGCGCTGGAACTCCTGGAGCGGGCCCGGGCCGCCTTCGCCGAGATCAGCGACCCGGCCGGCCAGGCCAACGCCCTGGAGAAACGGGCCAACTTTCTGGAGTCCACCGGCGATCTCGCCGGGGCGGCCCGGGCCCTGGAAGAGGCCCTGGAACTGGCCTTGGGCGCCAAGGACGAACTGAGCCAGTTGCTCTTAAACCAATACCTGGCCCCGCTGTACCGGCGGCTGGACCGGGCGGATGCCGCCCTGGAGGCCTACCGGCGGCTGGGCTACCTTAGCCAGCGTCTGGGCGAGCCCCAGCGCGAGGCCCTGGCCTTGATGGGGGTGGGCACTCTGCTCCTGCAGGCCGGCAACCAAGCAGAGGGCCTGCAAGCCCTGGACAAGGCGCGGGAGATGTATGCTGAACTGGGCCAGGCCAAGCTGGCGGCCCAGGTGAAACAGGAGATGGACCGCCTGGCCGGCTGAGACCGGCAGGCAGGCTAGTTTGCTTACGCGACCGATAGCGAGATGGAGGAAAAAACATGAAGCTTATGAAAAAGGCGCTGATCGTGTTTGCCGCCCTGAGCCTGGCGGCGACCGCCCTGCCGGCGCTGGCCATGGACAAATTCGAGGCCGACCTCAAGGTGGAGGAGGCCCGGGTGATGCTGTTGAAGTTCCTCAAGTCGCCCGATGCCGGCGCGCCGCGCTGGCTGGTCAAACGCAGCAAGGCGGTGGCCCTGTTCCCGGGCATGGTCAAGGCCGGGTTCGTGATCGGCGGCAAATACGGCCGCGGGGTGATCACCAAGCGCAACGCCGACGGCACCTGGTCGCCGCCGGCCTTTTTCACCATCGGCGGAGCCACGGTGGGCTTCCAGATCGGCGCCCAGTCCACCGACCTGTTCATGGTGGTGATGACCGAAAAAGGGCTCAATGCCATCTTGAAGAACCAGGTCAAGTTCGGGGTTGACGCCTCGGCCACCGCCGGTCCCTGGGGCCGCGACGCCGAGGCCGGCCTGGCCGGGGCCAGCCTCAAGGCGGACGTCTATTCCTACTCCCGCTCCCAGGGGGCCTTTGCCGGGGCCACTCTGTCGGGCGCGGGCATCGAGTACGAAGTGGACACCAACAACATCTACTACGAAAAAAAGGTGACCGTCAAAAAGATCTTCGACGACAAGGTCACCCCGCCCAAGGGCGCCAAGAAGCTTATGAAGACCCTGGGCGAATACGGCAAATAGACCCAGTCGGCTGACGCCAAAAAGCGGCCATGGCCCCAACCGGGGCCATGGCCGTTGTATTGCCTGGGGAGTTTATTTTAACAGGTGCCGCAGCCCTTTTCGCGGTGATCGTCGTACCAGCTTTTGACCAGGGGCTTGAGCTCCTTGCGCTCAACCTGCAAAAAGCCGGCGATCTGGGCCTTGTTGAGGATGCCGGTGAAAAAGCCGAACTTGCACAGATAGATCAGGGCCTCCACCGTGGGTTCGGGGCCCATCTCCTTGAGCCACTGCTCCACTCCCTGATCGGCGATCAGGCCCCTGAGGTGCTCGATGTTGGCCTTGAGCGCCGGGTCTTGGGACTGAATCATTAAGCGCGGCCCCTGGCTAGAAAAAAGGACGACTGAGAAATATTATCCTCAAGTGCCCCCTTGCACAAGAGGTGGTCTTTTTTGGTTGACAGACCCCTGTTCCCTTCCTATAATCAGCCGCATTGTGAAGATTGGGACTTGCGTTTCCCTGTTGGAAAAACGGCAAGTTAGCTCCTCTTAACTTAGGTTGGAAACAACCCCGGCTCCGGCGCATTTGGACAATTCGCCCGGGGATGGGGCGTCTATACATTCGGTCCTGCCACACGGGAAAAGGTATGTGGGACCGCTTAGATAACTCAAGGCAATACCACTCTTAAGCAAAAGATCACGGAGGTTTTTTTCAATGGCTAAATTGCATGACACTCCGATGCTTGACGAGCTGGAAAAGGGGCCCTGGCCCAGCTTTGTTACCGACATCAAGGCACTCGCCGAAGCCGGTAACGAGGCCTGCGCCGACCTCTTGGGTCAGCTCGAGCTCTCTTACAAGGATAAAGAGGGCCACTGGAAGCACGGCGGCATCGTGGGCGTGCTGGGTTACGGCGGCGGCGTTATCGGCCGTTATTCGGACGTGCCCGAGCTCTTCCCCGGCGTGGAGCACTTCCACACGGTTCGCGTCAACCAGCCCGCGTCCAAGTTCTACAAGACCGATCGCCTGCGCGAGGTGATGGACATCTGGACCCGCCGCGGTTCCGGCATGGTCAACATGCACGGCTCCACCGGCGACATCATTCTGCTGGGCGCCTTCACCGAGGAACTGGAACCCATCTTCAAGGAGCTGACCGACAAGGGTTGGGACCTGGGCGGCTCCGGTTCGGCCCTGAGAACTCCCTCCTGCTGCGTGGGCAAGGCCCGCTGCGAGTGGAGCTGCATCGACACCCAGGACATCTGCTACAACTTGACCATGGAGTACCAGGACGAGATGCACCGTCCCGCCTGGCCTTACAAGTTCAAGTTCAAGGTGGACGGCTGTCCCAACTGCTGCGTGGCCTCCCTGGCCCGCGCCGACTGCGCCATCATCGGCACCTGGCGCGATGACATCCGCATCGACCAGGAGGCGGTGGCGGCTTATGTGAACGGCGAGATCGCGGCCAACGGCGGCGCCCACGGCCCCGACGACAAGGTGGACATCAAGGCCGACGTCCTGGACCTGTGCCCCACCCAGTGCATGTTCTACGAGGACGGCAAGCTGGAGATCAACAACGCCGAGTGCACCCGCTGCATGCACTGCATCAACGTGATGCCCCGCGCGCTGCGCCCCGGTCTGGACACCGGCGCCTCCATCCTGGTGGGCGCCAAGGCTCCCATCCTCGACGGCGCCCAGATGGGCTCGGTGATCGTGCCCTTCATGAAGATGGAGGAGCCCTACGAGGAGTTCCACGAGTTCGCCGAGCTGATGTGGGACTACTGGGACGAGCACGGCAAGAACCGCGAACGCATCGGTGAGCTGATCCAGCGCCAGGGCCTGGCCGCCTTTTTGGAGGCCTGCGAACTCAAGCCCGTGCCGCAGATGGTCAAGGAGCCCCGGTCCAACCCCTACATCTTCTACAAGGAAGATGAGGTTCCCGGCGGCTTCGAGCGCGACATCGCTGATTACCGCAAGCTGCACGCCCGCTAGGCGGCCCAAAGGAGGATATGAAAAATGGCACAGATTGAAGCCAACAAAAATACCGACATTGGGCCTCCCAAGTATGACGAGATGTGGCCCCAGGTTATCAAGGACAACTACGGCAAGTGGCTCTATCACGACATCCTGGAGCCCGGCGTATTGATGCACGTCTCCGAAACCGGCGACAAGCTCTACTCGGTGCGCTGCGGCGCCACCCGGCTGATGACCACCGCCTTTGTGGAGGAGATCTGCAAGCTGGCCGACCAGTTCGGCGACGGCTACTTCCGCTTCACCACCCGTAACAACATCGAGTTCCTTTTGACCGACGAGGCCCAGATCGAGCCCCTGAAGAAGGCCCTGGCCGACAACGGCAGCCTGCCCGTCGGCGGCACCGGCGCCGGCATCACCAACGTGGTGCACACCCAGGGCTGGGTCCACTGCCACACCCCGGCCATCGACGCTTCCGGCCCGGTCAAGGCGGTCATGGACGAGCTGTTCGAGTACTTCGGCTCCCACAAGCTGCCGGCCCAGGTGCGCATCTCCCTGGCTTGCTGCCTGAACATGTGCGGCGCCGTACACTGCTCGGACATCTCCATCCTGGGCGTGCACCGTAAGCCCCCGGTGATCGAGCACAGCCACCTGGACAAAATGTGCGAAATCCCCACCACCATCGCCTCCTGTCCCACCGCGGCCATCAAACCGGCCAAGGTGGATGACTTCAAGAGCGTGGCGGTGAAGGTGGAGCGCTGCATGTTCTGCGGCAACTGCTACACCATGTGCCCCGCCATGCCGCTGGCCGACGCCGACGGCGACGGCATCGCCCTGTGGGTGGGCGGCAAGGTGTCCAACTCCAAGTCCATGCCCATGTTTAGTAAGCTGGCCGTGCCCTTCATCCCTAACGAGCCTCCCCGTTGGCCCACCACGGTGGCCGCCATCAAAAAGATCGTCGAGGTCTATGAAGGCAGCGCCATGAAGTATGAGCGCGTGGGCGAGTGGGCCGAGCGCATCGGCTGGGAGAAGTTCTTCGAGAAGACCGGCCTGGAGTTCAGCCACCACCACATCGACGACTACCGCTTCGCCGCCACCACCTGGCGGACCTCGACCCAGTTCAAGTGGTAGAAAAATAGCGCATAC
>JANQFN010000537.1 GCA_028277825.1 Desulfarculaceae bacterium | reverse complement strand
CAAGAACGCGGTGGCCTCGGGTCAGGTGGGCGCGGCGGCGGTGATCGGCGCCGGCGCCACCGGTCTGGAAATGGCCGAGGCCCTGGCCGATCTGTGGGGTGTTCAGGTGCACGTCCTGGAGATGGCGCCCCAGGTCCTGCCCGGGCTGGCCGACCAGGAGATGGCCCGCATGCTTCAGTGTCATCTGGCCGAGCAGGAGGACATACGTCTGTATTTAGGTGCCAAGGTGGAGGCCATTTTGGGCGATGAGGCGGGACAGGTGCGCGCGGTGCAAGTGGATGGTGAACAGATCGCGGTGGAGCGGGTGATCCTAGCCACCGGCGTGCGCCCCAACAGCGCCCTGGCCGCGGATGCCGGTCTGGAGCTGGCCGAGGGCGGCGGCATCAAAGTGGATGAGTTCATGCGCACCTCGGATGCGGACATATACGCCGGCGGCGACTGCGTCAGCGTCACCAACCTGGTCAGCGGCCAGCCCCTGTACATGCCAGCCGGCTCCTTGGCCAACCGCCAGGGCCGGGTGATCGGCAGCAATGTCTGCGGCGGCTCGGCCAGCTTCCCCGGCGCGGTGGGTTCGTTCTGCATCAAACTGTTCGGCCTGAGCCTGGCGCGCATTGGGCTCAACCAGGCCGAGGCCCGGGAACTGGGGCTGGACTGCGTGGCGCCGCTGGTGGTGCAGGCCGATAGGGCTCACTTCCATCCGGACAACAAGCTGATGTATCTCAAGCTGGTGGTGGAGACCGGGACCCGACGGGTCCTGGGCCTCAGCGCCCTGGGCGAAAACGGCGACGCCGTGGTGGGCCGGGTGAATGCGCTGGCCGGGCTCATGGCCCGGGGAGCCACCCTGGAGGAGGTCTCCAACCTGGAGCTGGCCTACAGCCCGCCCCTGGGCGCGGCGGTGGACGTGCTCAACGCCGCGGCCAACGCGTGCGAGAACATGCTGGTCGGCAAACTGAGGCCCATGGGGCCCGAGGAGTTCAGCCGCCGCCTGGCCCAGGGCACCGAGGGCGACACCGTGTTCTTGGACATGCGGGCCATGGACAACGCCAAGCCCTATCTGGAGTGTCTGGCGCCCCAGTGGTGCCATTTGCCCCAAGAGACCTTGCTCCAGCGTCTGGCAGAGGTGCCCACTGACAAGGACGTGGTCTTGGTGTGCAACTCCGGGGTGCGCTCCTATGAGGCCCAGGTCATGCTGGCTGGCGCGGGCATCACCAACACCTACAACCTGGCCGGCGGCGTGGCCGCGGTGAAGAAGTGGGGCGAGCCGATTCTGCCGGAGCCCGAGGAGGATACCTAAATCGCCGTGAACTGCCGAGCGGCGTGACTTCACGGCGTAAAGCCTGCCCGTCACTTTAAACGTGGGGAGAAAGTCATGGCACTCTACAGTTTGTTTAATTACGATACAGGCGTCCAACACGTAGCGCCCGAGCCAGATCAACCAAAAGCCGATGAGGTAAAAGAACTCAAAAAGGAAAAAAGAGCGGCTCCGCCTATGGATGCAGCCCAGCCAATGGTCACGGTAGCGGGCGTGGGAGTAATGGCTGTTCCTGAGCCGGAAGCGCAGCCGGAAGAACCAAGGGTTCAAACCCCGTCAGCGAAAAGAGACGCGGAGAATGTGCGTGTAAGCGCCTTTTTAACGCCTCAATCATTAGCGTCATTTCCCGGAGCGGTGTTGGCCGTAAAAATTATTTGGGGCCTCATGATTACATTGTGGCCGGTAATGCAGGATGCTACTTGGGTGCCGGCTGCGCTGGCATTCGGATTGGGGCTGGTCATAGCATGGTATTCCCTGAGCGATCCCAACCTTAACTACACAAAGCGTCAAAGGGGATGGGCTTGGCTGGTTGGTGTTATCAATGCATGTTTTTTGGCGGCTACTGTAGTTGGATTTGATCCCACAGCTATTACGGGTCAACCTGGCTAGAGGGCATGGTGAAAAACCCGAGTGAAAGGTTCGGACGGGGGGTGTTGGCTGGATTAATTGGAAACCAGATGAGCGAGAGTCAAAAATGAGCACCTACAAAATCCACCCCATCGTGGTAGGATTAAACGCCACTGACCAGGGGATCATGACCTATATGCGCGGCTACGGCCAGGCCATACATATCCCCATCTACGCCTTCTATCTGGAAGGCGACGGCATCAACATCATGGTGGACACCGGCCTGGAGGACTTTATTCTGCCCCAGGGCCTGGAGGAGGAGTTGGGCCTTAAGGCCGAGTACTTCGAGGATGGCCTGACCCGGCTGGGGTTAAAACCGGAGGAGATCGACATCATCATCCACACCCACCTGCACAACGACCACTGCGAGAACGACGCCCTGTGCAGCGGCGCCAAGGTCTATGCCCAGCGCAGTGAGATCGAGTTCATGAATAACCCCCACGTCCTGGATCACCGCTATGATCCCGACTACCTGGAGGGCATGGAGGTGGTGGAGGTGGAGGGCGATGCCGAGATCGCCGCAGGGGTGGAGGTGATCCACACCCCGGGGCACACGCCTGGGGGGCAATCGGTTGTCGTGGATACGGCGGAGGCGGGCAAGGTGCTGATCACCGGTTTTTGCTGCAACGAGAAAAACTTTCCCAGCGCCGGCCCGGCGGTCTGCCCCGGGGTGCACACCGACGCCCTGACCGCCTGGGACACCGTGAACCGGGTCAAGGCCATGGCTGAACGCGGCCCAATCGACACCATCGTCCCCTGTCATGCCCTCTGGCCCGGGCAACAGGGGATCATCACCTGATTGGAAGGATACGTGGCGGATCAGAAGAATCAGGCGGCAGAGGAAAAGACGCTGACGCGCGGCTCGGTCAAGTTCGAGGTGCATGGCGCCGAGGTCCTGGAAAAGCAGGTTAAACAAAGCGGCAATTCCGGCCGCATCTACCTGCCGCCCAATTGGGTGGGCAAGCGGGTCAAGATCATCCGTTTGGATTAGGGGGCCAGTGGTGCCCCTGAAACTGGTCGTAATCAGGGCCGGGCCGGGGGG
>JANQFN010000497.1 GCA_028277825.1 Desulfarculaceae bacterium | reverse complement strand
GCCAAAGCTACGTCGAGCTTGGAGCGCAGCCGGCAACACCGCCAGCGCTTGGCTGGCGCAGCCGGACGACCGGCCTTCGTGAAATATCCGGGCTAGGTTTGGAGTACTTCCAATTTGGTACCGTGCTCCAATCTCCCAACCGGCGCTGAAGGCATAAAAAATGAATAATGGCATCTAAGTAATGCCGTCATCGCGAGGAGCATCCTGGCAAAGGATGTGACGCAGCGATCTTCGATTTACCCCGAACGGAGCCATGCGGGAAAGGGAAGATGGCCACGGGCCGGCGGGGAAGGGAGTTCATTGTTACAGCCTCTTTTGCCGCCGCCCCTCGCAATGACAACTATTGGCTGGAGAAAAAAAGCGGTCCGCAGCACCTCTCCTTTTTACCTGCCTCTTAATCCCAACAAATTATGCCGCTACATCCCTTAGGGTGTTTTATAATTTGCATAACAATCAGAATAATTACCGGGGAGGGGAGTCATGATTCAAGTAAGCGCGGACATGAACCAAGGCCTGGTCCTGATCAAGGTGACGGGCAAGCTGGAAGAGGACGAGTTGCAGGAGGCGGCCGGGCCGCTGGTGGACGAGATCATCGCCGAGCAGGGCCAGGTCAGCGGGGTGCTCATCGACGCCACCGGTTTTGACGGCTGGGACGGCCTGCCCAGCCTGCTGTCGCACCTCAAATTCGTCAAGCACCACCACAAACACATCCGCAAGGTGGCTCTGGTGGGCAACAAGACTTGGCAGAGCCTGGGCCCCAAGGTGGCCGGGCTGTTCCTGGACGCCCTGCCCAAGTACTTCCCCGAGGAGCAGATGACCCAGGCCCGCGACTGGCTGGCCCTGTAGGAGGGCCATGAGGTCAATTTTCAAAGCGCTCTGTGGGGCCCTGCTGCTGGCCCTGGCCGTTTCCCCGGCGCCGCCCCCCGCGGCCGCCGGCGACGCCATCCAACTGCCCGCGCCGCGCAAAAAGAGCCAGGTCAGCCTGGAGCAGACCCTGGCCCAGCGCCGCACCTGGCGCTCTTTTCAGGACAAGCCCCTGAGCCTGGCGCAGCTTTCCCAGTTGCTCTGGGCGGCCTATGGGGTCACCGCCAAGAAATGGGGCCTGGAACTGAAGACCGTGCCCTCGGCCGGGGCCCTGTATCCCCTTGACATATACGCCGTGGTGGGGGCGGTGAAGGGAATCCCCGCCGGAGTGTATCATTTCCAACCCGGCCCCCATGCCCTGGCCAAGCTGGTTGCCGATGATAAGCGCCTGGCCGCGGCCCGGGCCGCCCTGGGCCAGATGTGGGCCGCCGAGGC
>JANQFN010000487.1 GCA_028277825.1 Desulfarculaceae bacterium | reverse complement strand
ACTGTGCCGTGATAATGTGAGCACTTTTTTCATGACGGGCCCATGAATAGTGATTCGCTGATTGATGCCACCCAGCCCTCATGAAATATGCGGGCTAGGAAACAAATCACGGGGGATAATCGTCAAGGCCCCCGCCCCCGACGGGGACGGGGGCCGTTTCAGTCCGTCAGGCGCTGCCGGCTACTTGGAGTAGTCGTACCAGCCCTTGCCGGTTTTGCGGCCCAGGCTGCCGGCGCGCACCTGGTTCTTCATGTTGGTGGGCACGTCCCACTTCAGCTCCTGGTTCAGCTCCTGGGCGAAGTAGTCGGCCACGAATTTGCAGATGTCGATGCCGGTGAAGTCCATCAGCTCGAAGGGGCCCATGGGGTAGTTCAGGCCCAGCTTGATGGCCTTGTCGATGTCCTCCTTGGAGGCCACGCCCTCCTGCAGCATGCGCGCCGCCTCCACCATGTGGGGGATCATCAGGCGGTTGACGATGAAGCCCGGGCTGTCCACCAGGACCTCCACGGTCTGCTTGCCCATCTTCTGGGCGATCTCGGTGGTAACCGCCACGGTCTCGTCGCTGGTGGCGTGCCCCCGGATGATCTCGCACAGGCGCATGATCTGGGCCGGGTTGAAGAAGTGCATGCCCACCACCTGGTCCGGACGCTTGGTGGCCGCGGCGATCAGGGTGATGGACATGGAACTGGTGTTGGTGGCCAGGATCACCTCGGGCCGGCAGATCTCGTCCAACTCGCCGTACACCGATTTCTTCAGGTCCAGATCCTCGATCACCGCCTCGATGATGAAGTCGGCCGGGGCCAAATCACTCATCTCGGTGGTGCCGCTGATGCGTCCCAGGATGGCGGCCTTGTCCTCCTCGGTCACCTTGCCGCGCTCCACGCCCTTGCCCAGAAACTTGTCGATGGCCCCCAGGCCGCGCTCCACGAACTCGTCTTTGATGTCGCGCATGATGACCTGGGCCCCCATCTGGGCGGCCAACTGGGCGATGCCGTTGCCCATGGTCCCGGCGCCCACCACTCCGATTGTCTTGATCTCGCTCATGATCCCTCCTCTGGTAACTTTCAGCCGTTTGACCGCCCGGCGCCGGCCCCGGTGCGGGCCGGATCAAGCCCCGCCGGCGGCCAAGAGCAGCGTATCGGGGTTTGGAAATTTTGCAGCTATATAATAGCGAAACCCACGCGGATGTCCAGCAAACTAACGCCGGCCGGGCTGCCCCGCCGCATTGACACCGGCCCGGTGGACTGCTAATTTTTCAGACGAATGCAGGCACCTGAAAGGAGCAGCCAAAATGATTGGCCGCCTTGCTCTGATATTGGCTCTGATCGGCCTTTTGTGCGCGCCCACGGCCCTGGCTCAGGAGATGTTGTACGTCACCGACAGCATGCGCATCACGGTGCGCTCCGGCCCCAGCATGGGCAACAAGGTGATCGCCATGATCAAGACCGGCGACAAGGTCACCATGCTGGGCGAGGAGAACAGCGGCTGGGTGCTCTTGCGCCTGGCCAGCGGCAAGGAGGGCTGGGCCCTGAAACGCTTTCTCACCAAAAAGCGCCCCGCTGCCCTGCGCCTGGCCGAACTGGACCCCCAGAATCAGGATATGAGCCGCCGCCTGGAGGAGTTGCACAGCGAAAACCAGCGCCTCACCGATTCCTTGGCCAAGGCCGAGTCCGAGGCCAGCGACCTGCAAACCCGCTACAGCAAGTTAAAGGACGAGTCCGCCGGCTTCATCACCCTCAAGGACCGCTTCGACAAGCTGCAAAAAAAGTTCAACGAGCAGGCCAATCAGCTCAAGGAATTGAGCGTGGAAAAGCAGTCGCTGGAGTTTTCCAACGACCTCAAGTGGTTCCTGGCCGGCGCCGCCGTTTTGGTGGTGGGCTGGTTCATGGGCCTGGCCCTGCACCGGCGCAAAAAGCGCTGGAACTCATCCCTGTACTAGAACCGCCCCGATATGCTGAAGCCCTTCGCTGCCGCCCTGCTTATCCTGGCGGCCCTGGCCAGCGTAGCCCCGGCCCAGGAGACGCCCCCGGCCAGTCTGGCGCTTAAAAGCGAGGTGAAGCTGGAGCCCGCCCAGGGCATGCCCGCGGGCAAGGCTGCGGCCTTTTCCGCCCTGGAGTTGATCCGCCCTGGCGTCAAGGTTCACCTGGCGGCCCGCTTCGGTCCCCGGGGCCGCCCGGTGAAGGGCCGCCTGATCAAATCGCTTAAACAAAGGCCCTGGCCCCGGCTGTGGCTCTTTAGGCCCCGCGGCCTGCCCGGCCCCTGGTGGGTGGCCGAAGAGGCCATCGTCTCGCCTGGCGACCCGGCCCCGGGCCAGGAGGCCTCGGTGGGGCTCACCGCCTGGGGACTGGTGCCGGCACAAGCGGCGGCGGTGCTTTCCGGTCCGGCCTCAGTGCACCAAAAGCGCCTGACCCGTCTCAAGACGGCCAATCTGCCCCCTGAAGTGAAAATGCGCCTCTTGGCCGGGCGCATCCAGGAAGGCGACAACCTGTGGTGGGTGCAGTTGGCCTGGGGCAAGCCCCAGCGCTCTTTCATGGTCAACTACCTGAGCGACGAACAGCACTACATCTATCTGCGCCCCGGCCGCCCCATCATCCTGCGCTTCGTGGGCGGCAGGCTGATTCCGCCCATCTCCAAGTAGCCTCAAGTTTTAATCGGGCTAGGTTGCAAACCCTTTGATCCGACGATAGAATTCCCAACCAGCTTCACCTGGCAACCGGAAAAAGGGAGCACCGGCTTGGAGACTTTCTCTACCGAGCTATTCCGGAAAAATCTGGAAGTGCTGGCCATGGTCTCGCCCGAAGTAGCCCAGTGGCTGGAGGCGGGAGGCGCCGGCGCCGACGGCACCGCCTCTGCCCAGGACTTCGCCGGCGAGAACCCCCTGGCCCGGCTGACGCCCAAGCCCGGCGGCATCACCCTGGTGGTGGGCGGCGGGCTTTTGGACGAGGTGGCCGGCCTGCTGGAGAAGATGCCGGCCGGGCACCAGGTGTTCTGTTTGCAGCCCCGGGGCTGGTTGTTGGCCGACGCCATGGGCCGCCACGACTTAAGCCGCTATCTGGGCCATGAGGAGTTGGTGTTTTTGGCCCCGGGCGAGGCCGCGCTGGAAGAGGCCCTGAGCCGCAACCCGCAACTGGGCCTCACCGGCCAGGTGGAGCTGGTGCACGTGCATCCCGCCTCAGGCAAGGAGGCCGCCGGAGCCCGCGCCCGACTCTACCGGGTCTTGGGCCACGCTTTGAAGGCCCGGGACCTGGCCCTGGATTGGGAGATGCAGTCCGGCGGCAACCTGGTGGCCAACCTGATCCACGCTCCTTTCCTGGCCCGGGCCGGCGAGCTGCCCGGTTCGTTGGCGGGCCGCCCGGCGGTGATCGCCGGCGGCGGGTCCTCCCTGGTTCCGGCCTTGGAGATGCTAAGCGGTAATCTGGGGGGCGCCGCCTTTTTCTGCTGCGACAAGGCCCTGCCCCAGGTGGCCGAGGCGGGCATCATCCCCAGCGGAGTGGGGCTCACCAGCCCCGAGTTGGGCCCCTTGTTCGCCTACAACCATCCCTCTCTGGAACACACCCCGCTGATCGCCGAGGAGGTGGCCCATGCGCCTACGGTGCGGGCCCACCCAGGGCCGGTGTTCCTCTGCCTGGGCCCCCGGGGCACCGCCCAGGGCCCCCTGGCCTCCTTGGCTGACAGTTTCACCCCCCAGCAGCACACCATGACCCGCCTGGTGGAAGTGGCCCTGGCCGCCGGTTGCGGGCAGCTTATTCTGGTGGGCACCGACATGCTGGACCCGGCCGGTGGCCTGGTGATGCCGGACATGAACGGCGGGGTGGTGCAGGCCGGGCTGTACCAGGCGGCCGGGGCCTGCGCCCTGAGCCGCGTCTTGGCTCGGCACAACACCTCTGCCATCAACACCTGCCTGCGCGGGCTGGGCCTGCCCGGCACCCGCTACGGCGAGCTGCCCGAGCTCTTGCCCAGCCTGGGCGGACCGGGTCAGCCCCTGCAGATCCAGGCATTGAGCGGCGAGCGCCTGCTGGACGCCGACGGCCTGGAAGAATACGCCCAAGGGCTCAACCGGGCCTCCACCAGCGCCACCCGCCTGTGGCAACGGGCCGCCGCGCCCCTGGCCGACTACCAGGAGCTGTGCGACCAGCGGGGCCGTGACTGGCTGTTCGCCGCCGAAGCCCTGTTTTTGGCCCTGGCCGAGCAGGCCGCGGCCGACTCCATGCTGGCCGCCTTCTTGGACGGCTGCCTGGTGCGCTCCTTCCGCCGCCGCCACCACCTGGTCTGCCAGTCCCACGTACGCCGGATAGAGGTGGAGCAGTGCTGCGACCAACTGCGCCAGTGCCTGGCCGAGATGGAGGGCCGCGCCGGCGAGCTGGCCCAGGGCCTCAGACGCACCGCCGAGGAACTGGGCGAGTTGGCCCAGGCCCGCCGCGACGGTGACCAGGAGGCCCTGCTCAGCTTCGCCCGCTCGGCCGGACACGCCCCGGCCGCCCTGCAATGACCGCACTGTTAGATCCCCTGACCTGGCCCGCCCTGGTCAAGGTGCTCTGCTGCTTCGCCCTGGTGGTGGCCGCCACCCGCTTAAAGATTAATTTGGGAGTCAGCCTGATGGGCGCCGGTGTGCTCCTGGGCCTCTGGATGGGGCTGGGCCTGGCGGCGGCGCTCAGCGCTGGCCTGGAGGCCCTGTTCAGCGCCTGGACCCTGCGCCTGGCCCTGCTGGTGGGCCTGATCCAGATCTTGAGCCACCTGATGAAACAGGCCGGCCAGTTGGAGCGCATCGTGGAGCTGTTTTCCACCCTGGTCAAATCGCCCAAGGTGGTGGCCGGGGTGATGCCCGCCCTGATCGGGCTGTTGCCCATGCCCGGCGGCGCCCTGTTTTCCGCCCCCATGGTGGAGGCCTCCTGCCCGGCCCCGGGCAGGGAAGGAAAGCAGGCGGCGCTGTTGGCCACGGTGAACTACTGGTTCCGGCACCACGGCGAATACTGGTGGCCCCTGTACCCCGGAGTGATCCTGGCCGTGGCCCTGTTGAAAGTGGAGATGGCCTTTTACATCCTGCTGATGCTGCCCCTGGCCCTGGTGCACCTGGCCGGCGGCTCCTGGTTTCTCCTGCGCCGCATTGACAGCGGCCCGGCCCCCAGCGCCCAGCGCCCCCGCATCGGCGACTTTCTAAAGGCCTGCGCCCCCATCATCGTGGTGATCGTGGCGGTGCCCGGCTTGAGCCTGGCGGCCGCGGCCTGGAACAAGGCCAGCGGCTCCGCCCCCTGGCCCGAGGGCCCCCCGCTCACCCTGGGCCTGGCCGGGGCGGTGGCCCAGGTGGCCATCGCCAACCGCATCTCCCTAAAAAACCTGGTGCAGGCCTTGTGGCGGCGGGAACTGTTGGTGATCCTGAGCCTGGTGGCCGGGGCCATGGTATTCCAGGGCATGATGAAGAGTTCCGGCGCGGTGGTCTCCATCCAGGACGAGATGATCCGTTACGGCATCCCCACTCTGGCCCTGATCGCGGTGCTGCCCTTTATCAGCGGACTGGTCACCGGCATCGCCGTGGCCTACGTGGCCGCCAGCTTCCCCCTGGTGGTGCCCCTATTCGATCATCTGGACGGGGTGGACTTCATGGCCCACGCCGTGCTGGCTTATGTCTGCGGCTACTTCGGCATGATGCTCTCCCCCCTGCACATGTGCATCCTGCTGACCAAGGACTACTTCAAATGCTCCCTGGGCTCCTGCTATCCTGGAATGGCCGGCCCCCTGGCCCTCAGCGCCCTGGCCCTGGCCGGCTGGTATTTGATCCTGGCCTGACATATCACCCGGAGGAAACGCCATGAGCGATAAACAATGGCAACCCGAAGACCTCTCCCGCCTGGCCCACGGCTACTGGTCCGCCTGCGCCCTGCACGCGGCGGTGCAGACCGGCATCGCCGGCGCCCTGGCCGCCGGCCCGGCCAGCGCCGCCCAGTTGGCCGCCAAGCTTAATCTGAATGAACGCGCGGTGGGTATGCTGCTGACCGCCTTGCATGCCACTAAGTTTCTGGAGGCAGACGGCGAGGTTTATGCCCTGGCCCCCGGTCTGGCCCCGCTTTTGGACCCGGACAGCCCCCACAGTCAGAGCAACATGATCCTGCACATGGCCGACATGGTGGCCGACTGGTCTAAGCTGGCCGGCTGCATCGAGAGTGGCCAGCCGGTGGAGGAAGAGGAGCGCGGGGCCCAAGAGGGGACCCCTGGTCCGGGGCGCAGCCACTTCTACCGGGCCATGCGCGACATCTCCCGGGGACAGGCGCCTGGGCTGGCCGCCCGGTTGGGCCTGGCCGGGGGCCAGCACCTGTTGGACCTGGGCGGCGGGCCCGGGGTGTACGCCCTGACCTTTGCCGACGAGGTTGTGGGATTAAAGGCCACGGTGTTCGACCTGCCCGGCAGCGAGCCATTTTTCCGGGAGGAGGCGACCAAGCACGCCTCGGCCGGGCGGGTGGATTTTTTGCAGGGCAACTACAAAAAGCACGACCTGGGCGGGCCCTATGACGTGGTGTGGATCAGCCAGGTCTTGCACGGCGAGGGACCGGAGGAATGCCAGCTCATGGTGGACAAGGCGGCCGCGGCGCTGGGTCCCGGCGGGACGTTGTGGGTGCAGGAGTTCGTCTTGGACCCGGTGAACTCTACGCACCCCTGGCCGGCGCTGTTCGCCCTGAACATGCTGATCAACACCGAGGCCGGCCAGAGCTACACGGAAAAAGAGATCTGCGAGTTCTTGCAGAATGCCGGGCTGGAGCAGTGTGAGTTCGTGGGCTCCACCAAAGAAGGTTCCCCGGCCAGGCTGATCAAGGCGGTGAAGCCTTAGCGGGGCTTAACTAAAGGCTTTTCTTGTAGGGGCGGGGTTTATCGCCTGCCCTTTCTTTGCCTTTCAAAAAGAAGACGGGAGGGGGTAAACCCCTCC
>JANQFN010000438.1 GCA_028277825.1 Desulfarculaceae bacterium | reverse complement strand
CCCGTCCACGCCCGGGTGATCGGCCAAGAGCTGTTCCCCGGCGGCCCGGGCGATGAAGTGGCACACCGAGGCCGAACAGTTGACCGTGGCCAGTACGCCGAGGTAATTGCGCGTGGCGGCCCGGCCGTCAGCCCGCAGATAGCCTTGAAAGGTGGCCTGTTGGTCTTCCGACACATACTCGCTGGGCCGGGTGTCGGCGCCGATGGCCAGATCGCGCGAGAAGCTGGAAAAGCCCAGGTTGTGGGTGTGCACCTGATCGCCGGCGTTGATGTCAGCCGTGGCGGCGCCGATGATCTGTCCATACTTGCGTAGCGGCTGACCTGTGGCCAGGTCCCGCCGCGCCAGCTTGTGCCCGGCCGGGATGTCTTGTCGGCAAATCAGGCCATGGTCCGGCAGTTCAGCGCCTGCGGGCAGATCGTCCAGAGCCACCAGCACGTCGTCGTCAGGATGCAAAAGCAGAACCAGGGGTTTATTTTCCGCCATATTTTAACCGTCCTCTGAACAGGGCCGGGCCCGGGCCGTTTGGGGGAAATTGAGCAGTTTGGTTAATTTAACGTCTGAGGTCTGTTAAGATCAAAGACAACCTGCAAGGTTTTACGACCTATTCAAACACATCCAGCGCCGCGCGGGCGGCCGATTGCGAGGACCCAAATGGATGAGCACCAGATTGCCTGGAACCAGAAGACCGCGGAGCACCTGATCAAGCAGCTCAATAAGCGCCGCCACGAGGCCAGCTACAGCGAAACCGCGTCCCAGGCCGCTCAGGAGGTCGCCGCCATGATACCCGAGGGGGCCACGGTGTTCCGCTGCGGCTCCATGTCCGCGGCCTATGCCGGTCTGTGGGACATTCTGACCGAGCGGGGGGTGGAGGTCATCAACCCCTATCTGCCCGAGCTGGCTCCGGAGGAGGGCCTGGCCCTTCGGGTGAAGGGCATGAGCGCGGATGTCATGGTGGCCTCCAGCAACGCCATCACCTTAGACGGCCGCCTGGTGAACCTGGACGGCATGGGCAACCGGGTGGCGGCCATGATCTTCGGCCCCAAAAAGGTGATTCTGATGGTGGGTATGAACAAACTGGCCGGCGACCTGGAAGCGGCCATGGACCGGGTGAAAAACTACGCCGCGCCGGTGAACAACATCCGCTTGTCCATGCCCAACCCCTGCACCGAAACCGGCCTGTGCAGCGATTGCAACACCCCCAGCCGCATCTGCAACGCCTGGACGGTGATCGACCGCTCCATGATTGAAAACCGCATCCACGTGAAGCTGGTGGGCGAGGACATGGGTTATTAGGCATGGCTTTTGGAGCACCGGCCACAAGGAGGATGATCATGACCCGCGCACTGATGACTCTGGCCGTGTTGGCCCTGATAGTCGCTGCCGTTCCCGCCGGGGCCGCCTGGCGGGTGGTGGGCGACAAGACCGTTCCCCTGGGCGGTCATCCCGAAGGGGTGGCCTATGACCAGGCCGGGGGCGTGCTCTACGCCAGCAACTTCGGCGCCGCCTTCAAGCCCACCCTGGCCGACGGCAAAGGTTTCATCAGCAAGCTGAACCTGGCAGGCGGGGTGCTGGACAAAAAGTTCCTGCCCGCTCCCGGCACGAAGCTCAACAAGCCCAAAGGAGTCTGGGTGGCGGGAGGCCGCCTGTGGACCACGGACATCGACTCGGTGTGGTGCTTTGACTTGGCCAGCAAAAAGGGCCGCCGGGCGCTGTTGCCCAGCGCCCGCTTTGCCAACGACGTGACGGTCAGCGGCGGCAAGCTTTATGTCAGCGACTCTTTGGCCGGCCTGATCTACCTGGTGGAGCCAGCCGACTTTTTGGCCGCGCCGCCCAAGGTGCGGGTCATGCTCAGTCCGCCCGGTTTCATGCCCAACGGTCTCTACCCGGACGGCAAAGGCGGTATCATTATCGCCGCCAAGTCAGACATGGGCAAAATGGGGGGCCTGTTTAAGGCCGGCGCCATGGGTCAAATGAGCGAGATCCGGGGCGGGCTGGGGCGGCTGGACGGCGTGGCGCTGTTGCCCGATGGCGCCATACTCTACAGCGATTGGTCCCAGGGCGGCTTGTTCATCCTGGAGCCGGGCAAAGAGCCGCGCAAACTGGCCGGCGGTTTCAAGGGCCCGGCCGACTTCGCCCTGGCGCCCAAGGACAAAGGCTTTTTGGTGGTGGTGCCCGATCTGGTCACCGGCGATCTACGCCTGATCACCCTGGCGCCCTGAGTCGGGTTTGTGCCCGCATCGCGTTAGGTAAGTTCTTCAAATCCGCACTCAAAAGTGATACATAAAATTGCCGGCGGACGGCGGCGGAATCTCCCGCCAGCGGTCCGCTCCGGCCTTTTCCCTGCTATCACCTGAAGAGGACGTTTGCCATGATTGACTACCGTAACGTGGACTTGGCCGGCATCGAGGCCTTTGAAGCCACCCCGCTGGCGGAGCGCCTACCGGCGGTCAACACCTATGAATTACTGCAAAAAGGGGCGTCCCTGGACCCCCAGGCCCCGGCCCTGAGTTTCATCACCTCAGGCGATAAGTGGGATGAGCCCACCACCCTGAGCTACGCCCAGTTATTGGGCCGGGTGACCCAGACGGCCAACCTGTTTCACGATTTGGGCGTGGGGCCAACCGACGTCATCTCCTATCTTTTGCCCAACCTGCCTCAGACCCACTTCGTGCTCTGGGGCGGCGAGGCGGCGGGCATTGTCAACCCCATAAACCCGCTCTTGGAGCCGGCCACCATCGCCGACATCTGCCGGGCGGCGGGCACCAAGGTGCTGGTGGCCTTGGGCGAGATGCCCGGCAGCGACATCTGGCAAAAGGCCCAGGCGGTGAGGGATCAGGTGCCCAGCCTGGAAAAGGTGGTAAAGGTGGCAGGCCCGGGCGATGAGAGCCGGGGCATCATCGGCTTCGACGAGGCGGTGCTGGACTACCCGGCGGATCATCTGATCTCGAGCCGGGAGATACAGCCCGATGACATCGCCTCCATGTATCACACCGGCGGCACCACCGGCACGCCCAAGTTGGCGCCGCACACCCATTTCATGGAGGCGGCCATGGCCTTCATGACCGCCGCCCCCATGCGGATCCAGCAGGGTGAGGCTCTGTTGTGCGGCCTGCCCCTGTTTCACGTAAACGGCACCACCGTGACCGGCTCCATGCCCTTTTTGCAGGGGGCCCACGTGGTGCTGCTCTCGCCGGCGGGCTACCGCGACCCGGGCATCATAAAAAACTTCTACAAGATCGTGGAACACTACCAGGCGGTCACCTTCTCGGCGGTGCCCACGGTGTTGGCCATGATGCTGGAGGTGCCCAAGGGCGAGGCCGACATATCGTCTTTACGCTTTTTGGTCTGCGGCGCCGCACCCTTGTCGGTGGAGTTGTTCCAGCGCTTTGAAAAGTACACCGGTATGAAGATCATCGAGGGCTACGGCCTCACCGAGGGCACCTGCGTCTCCTCAGCCAACCCCATGGACGGCGAGCGCAAGATCGGCTCCATTGGTCTGCGCATCCCCTACCATGAGATGAAGATCATCCTCACCGACGATGAGGGTAAGTTTCTGCGCGAGGCCGAGACCGATGAGATCGGCTCGGTGGCCATCAAGGGCCCCAACGTGTTCAGCGGCTATCTGGAGGAGGCCCACAACGCGGGCTGCTGGCCCGGCGACGGCTGGTTCAACACCGGCGACCTGGGCCGCCAGGACGCGGAGGGCTACTTCTGGCTCACCGGCCGCAAAAAGGAGTTGATCATCCGCGGCGGGCACAACATCGAGCCGGCCATGATCGAGGACCCGCTGTACAAGCTGGAGGGGGTGCAGGTGGCCGCGGCGGTGGGCCGGCCCGACCAGCACGCCGGCGAGGTGCCGGTGGCCTATGTGGAGCTGGCCGAGGGCGCCGGCCTGAGCGCCGAGGACATCATGACCTACCTCAAGCAGGAGGTGGGCGAGCGGGCGGCGGTGCCCAAGGAGGTGCTCTTGCTGGAGGCCATGCCGCTTACGCCGGTGGGTAAAATCTTTAAGCCCGCCCTGCGCTGGGACGCGGCCCAGCGGGTGTTCAGCCAGGAACTGGCCGCCTTGGGCGATCTGGCCGAGTCGGTGGGGGTCAGCGTGGGTGAAGACAAAGTGCACGGCATGCTGGCCCGGGTCAAGATCACCCCGGCCGCCGGCGCCGATGCCGCCGAGATCGAGCAAATGGTCAGCGACCTCTTGGCCCTTTACACCGTGAAATGGGTGCTGGAGCTTGCTTAAAGCCCAGCGCCCTATTTGAAACAACTCGCTCCCCGTCTCCGGCGCCAGGAGGCTGGGAGTTCTTTAGAGGAGCGTCATTCATGGCCTGGTACCAGTTTGAAGGCAAGCGGCCAGACGTGGACCCAGCTGCGTTCGTGCATCCCCAGGCAGTGCTCATCGGCCAGGTGAGCATCGCCGCCGATTGCTTCATCGGGGCCGGCGCGGTGCTGAGGGCCGACTTCGGGACCATCGAGATGGGACCCGGCTCCAACGCCCAGGAAAACTGCGTGGTGCATCAGAGCCCCGATGGTTTGGTCAAGATCGGCGCCGGGGTGATCATCGGGCACGCGGCGATCCTGCACGACTGTACAGTGGGCGACAACGCCTTTGTGGGCATGGGCACCATCCTGTTGCCCGGGTCGGTTCTGGAGCAGGGGGCCATGTTGGCCGCCGGAGCGGTGCTCTCGGCGGGCAAGGTGGTGCCCGCGGACATGCTGGCCGCAGGCAACCCGGCCAAGGTGCTAAGTGAGGTCAGCCCCGAGCGCGCTGAACTCACCGCTCAGGGCCGCGCCCTGTACGGCGCCCTGCCTGCCCGCTGCCTGACGGATCTTAAGCGCATCGATTAGGGTTGGTATTGGGGATTACCCAGTGTCAGGGTTTTACAAGATGCCGCTGGTGAGGTCTAGCCCCCAAAGGCGGCCAGTATCAACTCCACCCGGTCGCCGTCGCTGAGCTTGGTGCTGGCGTAGTGGTCCGGGTGCACGAAGCGGCCGTTGAGATCCACCAGCAAGTCGTTCTGCTGGGCGCCGAAGCGCTCCACCAGTTGGGCGATGCTCAGGCCGGCGGGCAGCACTTCAGTGTATCCGTCCAGCTCTATGCTGATCTCGGCGGACATGGCGGGCCGGCCCGGCTCAGGCCTCAGGCCCATCGGCCGGGGGCACAAAGCGCTGTCCCAGGTTGATCTCCATCATGGCCACGCAAGCCAAGAGTCTCTCGGCGTTTTTGGCCAGGCCGGGAAAGTCAACAGCCTCGGCGGACAGGGCCTCGGCTTCCTGGCGCAGGCGCGCCACCCGCTGGCTGCATTTATCGATAGCGGCTGTATCCATGCTTAATGCTCCCCGCGCAGGTCCTTGAAGCGGCGGGCCTTGACCTCATAGCGGGTCAGGCTGCCCAGAGGATGCACCTCGATGAGGTAGCCCAGGTTGGTCTTCAGGCGCAGTTCGTTCTTCAGGCGGCCCAAGACCTCATCACGCGCCCCCTCGGCGCCGACGGCCATCTCTACCTTGAGGCTGATCTTGTCCGCATCGCCCACCCGCTCCACCACCACCTCGTATTCGTCGCTTAGTTCGTTGAAGCCCCGCACCACCTCCTCGATGGCCGTGGGCGACAAGAGCACCCCTTTGACCTTGGTGATGTCGTCAGCCCGGCCCAAGACGCCGCCTTTGATCAGACGGAAGCTGCGGCCGCAAGGGCAGGGCTCGGAATCCCACTCGATGATGTCCTTGGAGTCAAAGCGCAGGCAGGGCTGGGCCAAACGGTCAAAGGCGGTGATGATCATCTTGCCCCGCTTGCCCGGCTCCTCGATGATCTCGCCGGTCTGCAAATCCTCGATCTCCACCAGGAACATGGCCTCGTTGACGTGCATGCCGCCGGGCTGGGCGCTGCATTCATAGGACCAGGCCCCGATCTCGGTGGCCCCGGCGTGGTCGAACAGCTTGGCGCCCCAGGCCTCCTCGATGCGCTTTTTGGTGCTGGGTATGGAGGCGCCCGGCTCCCCGGCGCAGGTGATGCGCTGGATGCTCAGCGCGGCCGGGTCCAGCCCCAGGCGGTTTTTGGCCACATCGGCCATGCCCAGCATATAGGTGGGAGTGCCCATCATGGCCGTGGCTGCAAGCTCCTGGATCTTGAGCACCCGGGCGGCGGTGTCCAAGACCCCTCCGGGCACCACCTCGCAGCCCAGCTTTTCGGCGGCGTAGTGCCCCGCCCAGAAGGCCACGAAGATGTTGTAGCCGAAAGGAATGAACACCCGGTCCGCTGGACGGTAGCCCTGGGACCAGAGGATGTAGCACCAGGCCTCGGACCACCACTCCCAGTCGCGCCAGGCGTCGGCCTGATACACTGGCTGGCCGGTGGTGCCCGAGGTCTGGCGGAACTCGGCCACCTGCGTTAGCGGCAGGCAAAGGCGGCTGCCGTAGGGGAAGGGCTGGTCCTCTTGGGCGTCCTTGAGGCAGGCCTTGTCGGTCTGGGGCACCCGGCGCACGTCGTCCCAGCTTTTGATGTCGCCCGGCTCCAGGCCGGCCTCTTTGAAAAGGGACTGATAATACGGGGAGCGCTCGTAACACCAGGCGGCGATGGCCTGGAATTTGGCAA
>JANQFN010000405.1 GCA_028277825.1 Desulfarculaceae bacterium | reverse complement strand
GCTACGCCTGCGGCCCTCGCTTGCCACCGGTGTGCCACCGGGGGCAAAGCGGGTCGTGTTGGGGTGGCACCCGCTGAGATAACTGGCTCCCGGTGCGGCGCCCTGGCGGCCCAAGCCTTGGGCCGCCTTGTCTGCCGGCGGCTGGCTGTGCCGGCGATGGGTACAAACTGTGCCGTGATAATGCGAGCACTTATTGTACAGCGGCCCCATGAATAATGATTCGCTAATCGACGCCACCCAGCCCTCATGAAATATGCGGGCTAGTTGCCCGCCGCCTGCATGGTGGCCTGGGCGATGATGTCCTTGATCTGCTTAAAGCGCTCCGGCCCTATCTGGCCCGAAGCGAAAAAGAGCACCTCGCCTCCCGGGCCCAGCACCATGAAGCTGGGTTGTTCGTCAGGCAGCTTGTAGTCGGCGCGCATTTTGCCGTCCCAGTCACCGTAGATGGGCACGCCCTCTTTCTGCTGGGCCTCCATCAGGCCGTCGCGCCAAAAGCCCTTGAAGGGCCAGGAGGCCTCGGCACAGTCCACCACCGCCAGGCGGGAGACCACGCCTTTGAAATTGGCGGGTTGGGCCCCGTAGAAATCATTGAGTTCCTTTTTCAGGGCCCGGTTGGTCTCCACCTGGTCCCGCTTTTCGTAGAACAAGACCACCGCCTTGCCCTTGAGGTCGGCCAGGCTGAGCGGTTTCTCGTCACCGGATTCCAAGTTGAAGGCCGGCGCCGCCTTGCCCACCTGAGGCCCTTGGGCCAGGGCCGGCGTGATGGCCAGCAGCAAAGCCAGCAGGGCAGCCATAATTACCATTGGTCTCAACATGATCCTTGCTCCCTCCCCCAGGCCCTAGCCGGGAAACAATTCCTTGAAACGCATCAATAGCGTGATGTCGCCCTCGGTGCTGTACTTGCCGCTCATGAAGGCAGCCTGGCCGTCCAGGCGGCCTTGGGCGATGTCCAGCCACACCTGGGCCGGGGACTTTACCACCAAGTCCGGGCTGGCCGCTGGCCCCTCGTTGAAGCCGCACTTACCATCGCCGATCAACAGGTGGGCTACGAATTGTTCATCGCCGCTGATGTCAAACTGCACCGAAGCGCTCAGATCGCCGGCCGCGGCGGCGCTGAAGCCCAGGGGCATGATCTCCAACAACTCCCGGCAGGACTTGGCCGCCTGGGCACCCTGGGCCTCGGGCGGTTCGGCCGGGGCTGGCGGAGCCGGGGCCGCCTGCCCGGCCTTTTTGGCCTTGCGCTCGGCGATCATGCGTTTGATCCAGGCCTGGCGGGCCTCCTCGTTGCGGTTGGGGTTCTCGGCCCACTCCTGCTTCACATAGGCCTCGAAGCCGTCGTAAAAGCCCTTTTCCTGCCAGTGCTGGAAATCGTGGCCCATGACCCCGTCCTTTTGGGATTTGACCAGCCAGCCCATCAGCAGATAGAAGAACAGGTTCTGTTCGGTGGCGGGGTAGCGGCGCTTTTCTTTGATGGCCACGGCCAGATCGCGGGCCAGGTCTTGGGCGCGTGACTCCACCGCCTCCTTACCCAGGAACTCGCCCGGTCCGGTGGCCAGGGCGGTGAGGGTGCCCACCGAAAAGGCGCCGTACACCGGCAGCACCCGGGCCAGGTAATTGGCCACCTCCACCTCGTTGAAGGCGGCGGCCACGCTGATGGCCAGGCCCGGCTTCCAGGTGCCCCGGGGCTTGTGCCCCCAGGGCAGGCTGCGGTCCAAAAAAGCCTTCATCTGGGCGGTGACGTGGAAGAAGTACACCGGCGAGCCCAGAATGATGCCGTCAGCCTCCAGAAGCTGTTGCACGATGCCCCGGTGGTCGTCGGGGATCCAGCATTTACCCTTTTCCAGGCACAGGGCGCAGCCGGTACAGTAGTCGATCTCCCTGTCGGCCAACTCGATCACCTCCAGGGCGAAGCCCTCGGCTTCCAAAGTAGGGCGCAGCATCTCGATCATCAAAGAAGTGTTGCCGATTCCTTTGTGGGGCGAGCCGTTGATGGCCACGATTTTCTTTTGGTCAGACATGTTCCTCTCCTCGGGCGCCGGCGCCGCAGCCGGCATCTGGGGCGCGGTCGATGAGGCCTGGGCCGCGGCGTCGTCCTGGTTGACGCTCACCGGCTCCAGCCCCATCTTGCGCTGGTAATAATCAGGGTATTTTTTAGTGAAGGGCAGGCCCAGGCCCAAC
>JANQFN010000347.1 GCA_028277825.1 Desulfarculaceae bacterium | reverse complement strand
TGCCGCCCATCGTGGAGCGGCTGAGAGCCATGAGCCCGGTGTGGCCGGGAGAAGCGGCTTAACCAAAGCTGTTTGAAAAACAAAAGCCGCGGCGTCCGTGAGATGGGCGCCGCGGTTTTCATTTGGGCTCCTGTGGCATGGCCGCAAAGATTAAGAGGCCGGTAATGAGGGTCGGCTGCCTGCTGACCGCCTTTTCGCAGCGCGCGCTACGTAGAAGGCGTGGCATAGACATCTGAAGAACTGGACAGGCGAGCCAGTGCCTTGCCAGCGGGCTGGTGCCTGAGACGGGCGCGCGGCTGCTCCGGCTAGGGCCGCGGCATTAGGAGAGTTGCGCCCCGATCCGATAAGATGATTCCTCCTGCGCTCCACCGCTGGGTCCGTGCTTTGGACTCAAACCCAAGCTTGGCTCCGGCAACCGCCTTCCCCTTTTCCCAACTTCTTTTCTCTTCTTCTTCTCCACAGCACCCTGGTTCCACCAACCCCGCTTTGCTACCATGAAACCAGGCTAATCACCTTGCCGGCCGCCCCTGCCGGGCGGCTGTTTTGTCACCCGAACCAAAGGCATATAACCATGTCAGGCCAGAGCATCAATATCATGATCGGCGGCGAGGCTGGCCAGGGGCTGGTCACCATCGGCCTGGCCCTGGCCAAGGCCCTGGTCCGGGCCGGCTACTACATCGTGGTCACCCAGAGCTACATGTCGCGCATCCGCGGCGGTCACAACACCTTCACCATCCGCGCCGGCGCCGAGCCCCTGGACAGCCCCAACGAGGGCGTGGACCTTTTGGTGGCGCTGAATCAGGAGACCCTGGAGCTGCACGCCGGCGAGCTAAAGCAGGGCAGCCGGGTGTTGGCCGACAGCGGCCTGAGCTGCGCTACGGCGCCCTGCTTGAACGTGCCCTACTCCGAGCTGGCCGAGGGACGCTACGTGAACACCGTGGCCCTGGGCGCGGCCGCCTGCCTGTTGGGCCTGGAGCAGGAACTGGTGGTCAAAGCCCTGGACAAGCTGTTGGGTAAGCACAGTCCTGAGGTGGCCCAGGCCAACCATGAGGCCCTGGCGGGGGCCTACGGCTGGGCAGAAGGGCAGGAGCACGATTTCGTTGCCTTGCCACCGGCACAGGCGCAGGATAAGCGCCTGATGCTCAATGGCAACGAGGCCATCGCCATGGGGCTTCTGGCCGGGGGGCTGAAGTTTCTCTCCTTCTACCCCATGACCCCCTCCACCTCCATTGCGCTCAACATCATCGCCAACTCCGAAAAAATGGGGGTGGTCTATGAGCAGGCCGAGGACGAAATCGCGGCTATAAACATGGCCCTGGGGGCTTCCTATGCCGGCGCGCCGGCGGTGGTCACCACCAGCGGCGGCGGCTACGCCCTGATGACCGAGGGGCTCTCCCTGGCCGGCATGAGCGAGACGCCGGTGGTGATCGCCCTGGTGATGCGCCCGGGCCCGGCCACCGGCCTGCCCACCCGCAGCGAACAGGGAGACTTGAACTTCGCCCTGCATGGCGGCCACGGCGAGTTTCCCCGCGCCATCCTCACCCCGGGCTCGGTGGAAGAGTGCTTCGCCGCCGGCCACCAGGCCCTGCACCTGGCTGAGGACTTCCAGTCGCCGGTGTTTATCCTGAGCGACCAGTTTTTGGCCGACAGCCACCGGGCGGTGGCGCCCTTTGATTTGGAGGGCCTGGCCCCGGTGCGGCCGGGCCCGGCCGTGGCGGCGCCGGATTACCTGCGTTACCAGGTGACCGCCAGCGGCATCTCGCCCCGGGCCCTGCCCGGCTCCGGGCCGGGCCTGGTGGTGGCCGACGGCGACGAGCACGACCAGGCGGGCCACATCACCGAAGACCTGGAGCTGCGCGTGCTGCTGCAAGACAAGCGCCTGCGCAAAATAAAGGGGCTCAGCGAGGCCGCCCTGCCGCCCCAGTTCAACGGGCCCGAGGAGGCCGATCTGCTCCTGGTCTCCTGGGGCAGCAGCAAGGGACCGGTGGCCGCGGCGGCCCGGGCCCTGAATGAACAGGGCCGGGCGGTGGCCACCTGCCACTTCCCCCAGGTCTGGCCCTTGGACCCGGACAAATTCCTGCCCCGCTTTGAGCGCGCCGGTGAGGCGGTGGTGATTGAGGGCAACGCCACCGGCCAGTTCGCCGGGCTGTTGGCCAGCGAGGCCGGCTTCTCCCCCGCCCGCCTGGTGACTCGCTACGACGGGCTCAATTTCACCCCGGAATACATCCTTAGGGCGCTGGAGGGCTGACATGGTTACGGTGAAAGACTACGGCGATATCGAGACCGCCTGGTGCCCGGGCTGCGGCAACCACTCCATCCTCAAAGCCATCAAACAGGCCCTGGCCGCCCAAGGCCTGGAGCCGCACCAGGTGCTTTTGGTCTCGGGCATCGGCCAGGCGGCCAAGACGCCTCATTATCTCAAATGCAACTGCTTCAACGGCTTGCACGGCCGCTCCCTGCCCGCGGCCACCGGCGCCGCCCTGGCCAATCCGGAGATGCCGGTGCTGGTCACCAGCGGCGACGGCTGCCACTACGGCGAGGGCGGCAACCACTTCCTGGCCGCCATGCGGCGCAACCTGGATATCACCGTGGTGGTGCACGACAACCAGATCTACGGTCTGACCAAGGGCCAGGCCAGCCCCACCAGCGCCGAGGGCATGGTCACCAAGGCCCAGCCCAGCGGGGTGCACTCCTACCCCTTCAACCCGGTGGCCGTGGCGGTGAGTTGCCATGCCGGCCTGGTGGCCCGGGGCTACGCCGGTCAGGTGGAGCACCTGGCCGGGCTGATCCAGCGGGGCATGTCCCACCGCGGCCTGGCCCTGATCGAAGTCCTGCAACCCTGCGTCTCCTTCAACAAGCTCAACACCTATCAGTGGTACTCCGAGCGGGTCTATGAACTGGGCGATGAGCACGACCCGGGCGACTGGGAGGCGGCCATCAAACTGAGCTATGAGTTCGGCGAACGCATCCCCCTGGGGGTGATCTATGAGAACCAGCGGCCGGCCTTCAACGATTACTACCCCATGCTCAAACAGGGCCGTTTGTCCAACCAGCCGGTGGATTATGCTATCTTGGCCCAGGTGTTGGACGCTTTTGGCTAGGAGATCGTATGACTTCACTCAAACGGTATTGGCTGATCCTGCTGCCGCTATTGCTGCTGGCGGCCTCTTGCGGGCTGGATGACCAGGACCCTTTGGGCCGGCAGGAAAGGGCCTGGCTGGAGAAGCACGGTCCCATCAAGGTGGGCATACAAAAGGCCTATCCCCCCTTCAGCTTTCTGAACCAGGCGGGCCAGCCCCAGGGCATCAGCGTGGGCCTCTGGCGGTTCATGGCCCAAAAATTCGGCTTTGAGGTGGAGTTTGTTCCCAGCAAGCTCAAGACCATGCTGGCCGGCTTGAGAGAGGGCCGCCTGGATTCGTCGGCCGGCATTTTCCCCACGGAGGCGCGCAAAGAGTTCTTTGATTTCAGCAAGCCCTTTTATCCGGTGCCCACCAGTATCTTCGTCTACTACCGGGTCAAGGACGTGGACGATGTGAACGATCTGGGCAGAGTCAAGGTGGGGGTGGTCAAAGGCGACTCGGGCCAGGCCATTGTGGAAAAGGCCGGTTTCAAGCCGTTGTTGTTTCCCACTTACAAGCAGGCGGTTGAGGCCCTGGGCCAGGGCAAACTGGCAGCCATCGTGATGGACGATCCCGTGGTGCTCTACTACCGCAAGCAGCTGGGCCTGTTGAACAAGATCGAATGGGCCGACAGCAAGCCGGTGGTGGACCGCAACGATCTGGCCCTGCCGGTGAAAAAGGGTAATGAGGTGCTTTTGCGCATCCTCAACAAGGGACTGGCCGCCGCCTCGGGCTCGGAGATGCAGCACCTGCGCGAAAGGTGGCTCCGCTAGCCCGGTTTATTTTGTGGGGAGAGATTATGTTCCCGCCCAGGCTCTGTCTCATAGCCCTGCTCCCGGTCTTGCTGCTGGTGTTCTCCTGCGGCCTGGATGAGCCCCAGGACCCCTTGAGTCGCAAGGAAAGGGCCTGGCTGGAAAAGCACGGCCCCGTCAAGGTGGGTATGCAAAAGGACTTTCCTCCCTTCAGTTTCCTGGACTCCTCCGGCACGCCCCGGGGCTTTTCCATTGACCTGTGGCGCTACATGGCGGGCCGCCTGGGTTTTGAGGTGCAGTTTATCCCCGACACCATGAAGGGCATCATGGCCGGGCTGAAAGATGACAAGTTCGATTCACTGGCGGGAATATTTCCCCTTCAGCGGCGCAAAGCGTTTTTCGACTTCAGCATGCGTTTTTTCCCGGTGGCCACCAGCATCTTCGTCAACGCCAAAATAACCCGAGTGTACGATCTGCGGGACCTGGACGGCCTGCGGGTGGGCGCGGTGGAAGAGGACTCCAGCCAGGAGGTGCTGGAGATCGCCGGCATTAATCCGGTTCTCTTTCCCACCTACAAGGGCGCGGTGGTGGCCCTGGGCCAGGGCCGCCTGGACGCGGTGGTCATGGACGAGCCAGTGATGCTCTACTACCGCAAGGACCTGGGCTTGCTGCACAAAATAGAGTGGGCTCGGGGCCATCCGGTGGTTGACCGCCAAGACCTGGCCCTGCCGGTGCTCAAGGGCGACGAGGTGCTTGTGCGCATCCTCAACAAGGGCCTGGCCGAGGCCTCTGGTGCGGAGTTGAAACAGATCGGCGAGAGGTGGTTGCGCAGATAATCCGCGCCGGCGGCAGGCGCACTATACAAAAAGGGCCCTCCGGCCAGAGACCGGGGGCCCTTTAACTATGGCCTGGATTGGCTAGGCGGCGCCGGCGCTTTTAATCACCTCCACCACCTCGGGGAAGTCGATGCCCAGTCGCTTGACCGTTTCCAGGGTGGGATAGCCGTCGGTGGTCCAGCCCCGCCGCTCATATACCGCGTCCTTGAGCTTTTCATACTCGCCCTCGCGGTGCTCGCGCAGCATGGCCAGCTTTTCGGCGGTGTCCATGCCGTTGGTCTGAACCCCCAGCTTTTCGGCCAGCTGACCGTCGTAGCGCTCGGCGCGGCTCTCGTATTCCTCGATGGTCACCGGCCCCATGGCCCGGAAGGGAATGGCGTCCTGCTCGCGGCGGCCCTGTCCCAGCTTGAGGTTGAACACCCGCTGGAAGTTGTAGACCACTTCGCTCATGGTGATCAAATCGTCCGGCCCCACCTGGCGGCCGGTGACCGAGGTGAAGTACTCGCTGTACCACTCCACGTGCTTCATCACCTTGGCCGGTTCGGGGGTGTCCTTGTTGTCCTCGGGCATCACGTCGTTCCAGGGCAGCTTGCACAGCCCGCAGAGCCCGAACCAGGTGCGGAACATGGGGAACCAGTGCAGGGCCTCTGCCTTGTCGGAGAAGGTGGGCATCAGGTTGCGCACCATGTCTAAAAAGATCAGCCAGGCCTCGTCGTGCTGGGGCCCCTTGAGGGTCAGGCCGTAGCCGCCCTGCTGGGCCAGGGACTCCTTGCTCATGTACTCGGAGAATTCCAGGCCCTTGGCCTCCATGCCGATGTCGGCCAAAATCTGGGGGTCGGCACTAAAATGCTCGGCGAAATAGGCCTTCATGCGCCTGACCCCCTGGCCGGCGATGCGGCCAAAGCCCTCGCCTTTGGCCATCAGGTGCAACAGCTCCAGGGCGGCCAGGCGGTTGCCGAAGGAGACCTCCATGCCCACCTGCTCTTCATTGATCAGGCCCAATTCGAAACACTCCATGACAAAGGCGATGGAGGTGCCGGCCGAAATGGTGTCCAGGCCGTAGGCGTCGCAATAGAAGTTCATCTCCAGGGGCAAATAGGGATCGAAGATGCCCAGGTTGGAGCCGCAGCCGGCCACGGTCTCATACTCGGGCCCGTCCACGAAGACCTTCTGGCCGGCGTAGGGGCCGGTGAGCGGTACGAAGTCCTTGACCCCATGGGAGCAGGACAGGGCGCAGCCCAGCCAGCAGCCGTCAAAGCCCTGGTCGAAGATGGGCCCGTACACGGCCTCGCCCAGGTTGACCGCCTCGGGGTGGCTGCCGAACTTGTAGTTGTTCACCGGCAGCAGGTCGAAGTCGTTCATGATGGTCACCAGGTGGCTGGTGCCCACCTTGGCCATGCGGTTCTGCTTGGGGTCCAGCTCCCGAATCTCCTTGGCGTGGCGCTTGGCCGCCATGGTCAGGGTGGGCTTGTCGTCCGGGGCGTTTAAGTCCATGTTCACTGAGCCCCAGCGGGCCACGATGGCCTTGAGGCCCTTGTGGGCGAACACGGTGCCGATGCCGCCGCGGCCCGCCTGTTTGTTGCGCGCCCGGCCCCGGCGGCCGTCGTACCACGAGAAGTTCAAACAGCCGAAGCGGGTGTGCTTGGCGCCGGGTCCGGTGGAGACCACCGACACGCCCTTGGGGCTGTCGCCGCCGAAGTGGGCGGTCAACTGGGCGGAAAGCTGGTAGGCGTCTTCGGCCAGGCCCGAGGCCTCATGCAGCGAGATGGTCTGGTCGATACCGTCGATGACCAACACCACCTCCTTATCGCTTTTGCCGCACACCTTCAGGGCGTCGAAACCGCTGTATTTCAAGAAAGGGCCGAAATGGCCGCCCACGTTGGAGTCCATCACCGCGCCGGTCATGGGCGAGAGCGAGCAGACGATGCTCTTGCCCGAGCCAGGGTAGCCCGGGGTGCCGCCCAGGGGGCCGGCGGCGATACAGATGCCGTTTTCCGGGTCGTCCCAGCGGGTGTCGGGGTTCACCCCCTGCCACAAGAGCCAGAGGCCGAACCCGCGGCCGCCGATGAACAAATCCTTCATCTGCTGGCTTACCGGATGTATTTCCATACCCTGGTCGTTGAGGTCCACTTCCAGGGTCTGATTGGAGTAGCCCTTCTCGATCTCCGGGCGCTTGTAATCCATGCTGGCCAGTTGTTTAAGTTCCAGCGCTGACATTGCCGTCTCCTGCTGAGATCCTTATGTGATTCCCGAATCAGCCCGTGCGATGTTTGCCTGGTCATGGCCTTAATCGTTGAGTTTACTAAAAAAATAAGCCATGACCTTGCCTGGCGTGGGTCTGGCCGCAACACCCGGGCGGCTGGGGGAAAAATGGTCGATAATGAGTTGAAAAACTATGGGGCTTGAGCCGATTTGTCAATCTTTTTATGGCGTTTGCCCGGTGACCCGTCTTGTGGTCCCCAAATCGCCCGCCCAACCGAGGGCAGTCAGCCCGGGTGCCCGGGTCCCTCTGAAATTAACCTTTTTGTAAAAAATGTGGTAAAATCCGCGATTATCCTTTAGTTTAGTCAGGTGTTTGACGGCCAAGAACACCCTTGAGAGGTCTCTGGGCAGGCATCTGGGAGACAGCATGGTTCAGATCGGAGACAAGCAACTGCCCTGGAAACCGGGCCTGACCGTGGACAAGCTGATCAAGGAATTCGACGATCCTTATCGCTACGTGGTGGTGCGCCTCAACGGCCGCATCATCTCCGAGCCCCAATTCAAGGAAACCCTGGTCCCGGACCAGGCCGAGGTGCTCCTGATCCCCATGATCGCGGGCGGTTGAGACCGCTGCCTTGCTGAGGCCATGGCCGGCTGCATCTGCCCCTTCCATTCCAAAACCGCCTGATACAAGGCTCCGGGTCTTATTTGTCTGGCCAGCTTTAAGCGGGACAATGACATGAAGAGCTATCGCAAAGAACTGTGGTTTCAGGTGCCCACCCGCCGGGCCTTCATCAACATCACTCCGGAGGTGGAGATGGCCCTGGCCGAGAGCGGGGTCAGCGAGGGCCTGGTGCTGGTAAACGCCATGCACATCACCGCCAGCGTGTTCATCAACGACGACGAGTCCGGCTTGCATCACGATTACGAAGTGTGGCTGGAAAAGCTGGCCCCGCACGAACCGGTGAGCGGCTACCGGCACAACGTGGGCGAGGACAATGCCGACGCCCACATGAAGCGCCAGATCATGGGCCGTGAGGTGGTGGTGGCCATCAGCGACGGCAGGCTGGACTTGGGCACCTGGGAGCAGATATTCTACGGCGAGTTCGACGGCCGGCGCAAAAAACGGGTGCTGGTCAAGATAATCGGCGAGTAAACGGCTCCGTTTCAGCCGGGCCGCCGGGATTGGGAGGAGTTCCATGAAAAAGATAGTTGCGGCGGCGATAATCGCCGGTTTCGTGTTGGCATCCATCACCACCGGCGGCGCCGCCCTGGCCGCCACCAAGTTCGTCACCATAGGCACCGGGGGGGTGACCGGGGTTTATTACCCGGTGGGCAAGGCCATCGCCAAGCTGGTCAACGCCAAAAAGGTGCAGTACGGCCTCCGGGTCACGGTGGAGTCCACCGGCGGCTCGGTGTTCAACATCAACGCGGTTTTAAAGGGCGATTTGGATTTCGGCGTGGCCCAGTCCGATAGGCAGTACGAGGCCTTCAAGGGCCTGGCCGAGTGGAAGGAAAAGGGCCCCCAGAAGGAACTGCGCTCGGTATTCAGCCTGCACCCAGAGACCTTCTTCATGGTGTACTCCGGCGAGGCCGGCATCAAGCGCTATGCTGATCTCAAGGGCAAGACCGTGGCCGTGGGCAACCCGGGCAGCGGCACCCGCCAGAACACGGTGGATATCCTGGCCGCCCACGGCCTGAGCCTGGAAGATCTGGGCAAGGCCGAGGGGCTCAAGGCCTCCGAGTCGGCCAAGATGCTCCAAGACGGCCGCATCGACGCCTTTGCCTACACCGTGGGCAACCCGGCTGGC
>JANQFN010000211.1 GCA_028277825.1 Desulfarculaceae bacterium | reverse complement strand
CCCCACCAACGAGCACGCCGAGGTCAGCGCCGGGGAGAACACACCCATACCGGGCCTCTACGCGGTGGGCGAGTGCGCCTCGGCCAGTTTTCAGGGTTTCAACCGCCTGGGCTCCAACTCGCTGCTGGAGTTGATCACCATGGGCCAGTTCGCCGGTGAGCGCATAGCTGAAAGCTTAGGGGGCAGGCCGCCGGAACTGCCAACAGGGGCCGGCCAGAAGACCCTGGAGGAGTTCGGGGGCTATTTAGAGGCCAACGGCGATGAGAGCGTGGGCCAGCTCAGGGCGGCGTTACAGGAAACCATGACCGGCCAGGTGGGCCTGTTCAGAAACGCCGAGGACATGACCTCGGCCTTACAGACGCTTAGGGAAATCAGTGAGCGCAGCCGGCGCATCTCCCTGACCAGCCAGAGCCTGCGCTTGAACCAGGAGCTGTTGCAACGCTGGGAGCTGGAAAACCTGCTGATGAATTCCCTGGCGCTGGCCAGCGCGGCGCTGGAGCGCCGGGAATCCCGCGGTGGCCACGCCCGGGAGGACTATCCCCAGCGTAGCGATGAATACAATTATCATACCCTGGCCTGGCTGGAGCCGGGCGGCGAGGTCCGTTTAGGCAGGCGCCCCATCGACATGAGCCTGTTTGAGGCCGGGGGCGAGCACAGTGAGCGCTTTGACTACATCGAACGAAAATACTAAGCCGCGGGGCGGGCGGCCCCAGAGCTACGACCTGATCCTGCGCATACAGCGCTATGACCCCGAGGGCGGCAGGCGCTGGCTGCAGGAATACCGGCTGGAGGCCGGGCGCATCCTGCGTTTCGTCGACGTGTTTCGCAAGATCAACGACGAACTGGACCCCACCCTGGCCTGGAACTCTTCCTGCGAGCACGCCCAGTGCGGCACCTGCGCGGTGCGCGTGAACGGCAAGCCGCTTTTGGCCTGCGAGTTGCTGGTGGAAAACGCGGTGGCCCACTGGGGCGGCACCACCTTTTTGGTGGAGCCCATCTCGGTGGCGTCGGTGGTGCGCGACCTGGTGGTGGATTTGGCCGAGGCCTACGGCCGGGTGGAGGCGGTCAAGCCCTATTTAATCACCCCGGCCCCGGGCAAGAACCAGGGTCAGGAGTATCAGGTGGCGCCGGGGGACATGGAAGCCTATCTGGAGGCCACCCGCTGCAACAACTGCTTCTGCTGCGCGGACGCCTGTCCCAGCTCACACAAGGGATTCTTGGGCCCCAACGCGGTGATGGCCTCGGTGGTGCGCCTGCTGGACCCGCGCGAAGAGGGCCGGCAGGAAAGACTGAAGCAGCTTTACAGCGAGCCGGGGGTCTACCGTTGTCACACCGCCCTGGCTTGCACGTTCGTCTGCCCCAAGGAAATCGACGTGGCCCACTTTATCGCCCTGGCCAAGCAGGGCGGCTTTTCCAAAAAATAATAATTTAAGGAAGCCCGGGATCAGGACTGGTCTTTGAGCCGCTCCTGGGCCTCGGAGACGGTGTTCAACAAGCGCTCCACCCGGCTGACCGGCGGCGCCAGAAAGATGCGCTCGAAGGTGGCCTCTTCCAGCACCAGCCGGAAGTACTTCTCCACGGGGAACTTGAAATACCAGCAATCCAGCGCCTTGGGACAGGGCATGCCCTCACCCAGTTTGCGGCAATAGCCGAAGCTGACCTCTCCACCCAGTTGAGGGCAGCGCACTTCCAGGTGATCAAACGCCTCGTAGGACACGGCAATGCCTCGGCTTGAGAGTGTAAGGGGGAGGCTCCTCAAAGAGCCTCCCCCGATTGAAACATGGTTCAATTCTAGCCCAACTTGGGTAGTCCCTCCAGAGCCCTGAGCGCCCGGTCGATCTCCTCCTCGGGCAGCTCGTAACGGGTGAGCTTGTTGGAGATATAGTCGTCGTAGGCCGCCAGGTCCACCAGGCCGTGTCCGGACCAGTTGAACAGGATGGTCTTTTCCTTGCCCTCTTCCTTGGCCTGGTTGGCCGCGTCGATCACCGCCGCGATGGCGTGATTGGTCTCCGGCGCGGAGATAAAGCCTTCGCAGCGCGCAAAATTGACGCCAGCCTCGAAGGTGGCTATCTGGTCATAGGCCCGGGGTTCGATCAGGCCTATGTTCACCCCGTGGCTCACCATGGGGGCCATGCCGTGGTAGCGCAGGCCGCCGGCGTGGATGGGCGCGGGCACGAAATCATGCCCCAGGGTGTGCATGGGCAACAGCGGGGTCATCTGGTTGTTGTCGCCGAAGTCATAAGCATAGGGCCCCTTGGTCATGGTGGGGCAGGAAAGAGGCTCGGCGGCGATTATCTGAACCTCCTTGCCGGCGATCTTGTCGGCCACGAAGGGGAAGGCCAGCCCCGCGAAGTTGGAGCCGCCGCCGGCGCAGCCGATGACCACGTCGGGATACTCGCCCAGGGCGTCGAACTGCAACTTGGCCTCCTGGCCGATGACGGTCTGGTGCAGCAGCACGTGGTTTAGGACCGAACCCAGGGAATAGCGGGTGTCGTCGCGGGCCAGGGCCATTTCCACCGCCTCGGAGATGGCGATGCCCAGGCTGCCGGGGCTGTCCGGGTCGGCGGCCAGGACCTTGCGCCCGGCCTCGGTGGTGTCGGTGGGCGAGGGCACGCAGTTGGAGCCCCAGGTCATCATCATCAGACGCCGGTAGGGCTTTTGCATGAAAGACACCTTGACCATGTAGACCATGCACTCGATGTCGAAAAGCTGGCAGGCAAAGGCCAGGGCCGAGCCCCACTGGCCGGCGCCGGTCTCGGTGGTGATGCGCTCGATACCAAAGGCCTTGTTGTAATAGGCCTGGGCCACCGCGGTGTTGGGCTTGTGCGAACCGGGAGGGGAGACGCCCTCGTTTTTGAAATAGATTTTCACCGGCGCGTCCAAGAGCTTCTCCAGGCCGTCGGCGCGATATAGCGGGGTGGGCCGCCAGATCTTGTACACCCCCAGCACCTCCTCGGGGATGTCGATCCAGCGCTCGGGAGTCATCTCCTGTTCCACCAGGTTCATGGGGAAGATGTTGCCCATATGCTCCACAAAGCCCGGGTCCGGCGGCTCCCCGGTGCCGGGGTTCAGCGGCGGCGGCATGGGCGAGGGGAAATCAGCATTGAGGTTGTACCATTGTTTGGGCAAAAACTCTTCGCCGAGGAATACCTTTTTTTGGGCCACGACCATCCTCCTTAAGCGGGGGTCATCAACTGGGTTCGCCGGCGGGGCCGAAAGAACCGGGGCAGATGCGCAAAACCCCTCTTGGTTAAAATGCCTCTCCTAAAAAAACCAGCGCGGACCTCTTGCTTGAGGCGCCGCGCATAACTGCTGGCCGAGCAATGATGGGCTAACAATAACTAAACTCTCGGCGGCATGCCCCGGACCATCCTGCCGGGGCTATATCACTGATACCTATGGATACTTTTCTCGAAAAATCCTAGCAAGGCGCTGGCCCAAATGTCAACCGAGCGCCATTGCCGCTAAAGCCCCTCTCTTAGCCGGCATCACGGTCACCGTTAGGCGTCCGGGAACCTCTCCTTCAGGGCGGCCAACACCGCCTCCGGGGTCATGGGTAGATCGCTCAACCGCACCCCAATGGCGTCGTAAATGGCGTTGGCGATGGCCGGGGCCACTGGAACGCAGCCGGACTCGCCCACGCCCTTGGCCCCAAAGGGCCCGGCCGAGTCCAGGGTCTCCACGATGGCCGGGGTCACCGGCACCTTGTCCAGGGCGGTGAGTAGCTTGTAGTCCAGGAAGTTGCCGTTTACCACCCGGCCCTGGTTCAGCTTGACCTCTTCGCTCAGGGCGAAACCGGTGCCCATCACCGCCGCCCCGTAGATCTGGCCCTCCAGGAGCATGGGGTTGAGCGCCTTGCCCACGTCGTGGGCGGCCAGGTACTTGAGGATGGTCACGTGCCCGGTTTTTAAGTCCACCTCCACCTCCACCCCGGTGGCCCCGAAGGCCCAGGAACAGGAGAGGTTGCCCTTGAACTCCTTGTCCAGCATCTCGTTGGGCGGATCGTAGAAGGTCTCGGCCACCACCATCTCGCCCTGTTTGGCGAAATGCGCCTTTCTGAGCACCTTGGCCAAAGGCAGGCTGTCGCCCCGCTGGGCCAGGGGCACCCGCTCGCCGTCGGCTTCGGGCGCCTCGCGTACGAAAATGACGCTCTCGCGCATGTCCAGGTCCTCGGGCTCCACCTCCATCTGGGCCGCGGCCAGCTCGAACACCTTGCTGCGCAGGGCCCGCCCGCAGTGGCAGGCGGCGTTGCCGGTGACAAAGGCCTGGCGGCTGGCATGGGTGCCCACGTCCCAGGGGCAGATGTCGGTGTCATGGGCCACGATGTCCACGTCCTCGATGCGCACCCCCACCGAGTCGGCCACCATCTGGCTGAGCACGGTCTCAATGCCCTGGCCGATCTCCACCGCGCCGGTGAAGACCTTGAGCTTGCCGAAGTCGTCCAGCTTCATGATCATGCCGGTGCCGTCGGAGCGGTACACCCGGGCCCCTCCGCCCACGTGGATCAGAGAGGCCACGCCCACCCCGCAGGCCTTTTCGGCGCTTTTGTTTTTTCCCTGCGCCTTGGCCTTTTTGTGCGCCTGCCAGCCCAGGCCCTTTTTCACTTCTTCCAGGCAGTCGCTGGCCCCACAGGTGGTGATCTTGAACTCCTGGGGGGTGAGGGTGTTGCTCTGGTTGGCGTTTAAGAGCCTGAATTCCAGAGGATCGAAGCCGGCCTCCTCGGCCAACTGGTCAATGTTGGACTCCACCGCGAAGGTGGCTTGGGGGTTGCCGTAGCCGCGCATGGCCTGGGCGTAAAGGTTGTTGGTGTACACACTTTCGGCCACGAAATGCACATTGGGCACCTGGTATAGAGAGCTTATGGGCACCATCATCACGCTGGGGGTGGTGGCCCCCCAACTGGTGTAGGCTCCGTTGTCCAGGAGCATGTGCACCTCGCGGAAAGTGAGCTTGCCCTGGTGATCGCAGCCCTGGCTGATCTCCATCACCGTGGGTTGGCGGGTGGCCTGGGCCAGAAACTCCTCTTCGCGCGTGAACTGAATCTTCACCGGTTTGCCGGTGGCGTTGGCCAATAGGATGGCGATGAACTCGTAGCAGTGGGTGTCCAGCTTGGAACCGAAGCCGCCGCCGATGGTCTGACACTTGACCCGCACCGCGCTGTCGCTGAGCCCCATGGCTCTGAGCGCACCCAAATAGTCGTTTTGGGCCAGAAAGGGGATCTGGGTGACCGAGTACATGGTCAGGTTGCGCTTCAAGTCGAACTCGGCGATCACCCCGCTGGTGCCCAGGCAGCAGTGGCTGACCCAGGTGGTGCGATAGGTGCCCTGGGCGATGTATTTGGACTGGGCCCGGCCCAGCTCCACGTCGCCGCAGTTCAGACGCCAGGGCAGCTTGAGCTTGTTGGACTTATTGGGCTTGCCCCGGGCGTCGCTTTCGTGGATCAGGGGCGCACCATCGGCCAGGGCCTCTTCCGGGCTGAACACCGTGGGCAGGGGCTCGTATTCCACTTCGATCAAATCGATGGCCTCGGCGGCCACCTCGGGATCTATGGCCGCCACCGCCGCGATCTCGTCGCGGGTGGAACGCACCTTGCCCTTTTTCAGGGGCCGGTTGTCCTGCTTGAAGCCCAGGGGGATGTCCGGGATATCCTCGCCGGTGATCACCGCGCGCACCCCGGGCAGGCGCCTTGCCTTGCTGGTGTCGATGCGCTTAATCAGGGCATGGGGTTGGGCGGAGTAGAGTATTTTTGCGTGCAGCATGCCGGGGCGGGCCACGTCGTTGATATAAGCCGCCCGGCCGGTGACCTTGTCCTTGGCGTCCGCCTTGGGCAGGCGGCGGCCCACGTAGCCTTGGTGACTCACGACTTCCTCCCGGCGGCGTCCTGGATTGCCTCCACGATCTGGGTGTAGCCGGTGCAGCGGCACAGGTTGCCCGCGATGGCAACGCGTATCTCCTCCTCGCTGGGCGAAGGGTTCTCATCCAACAGCGCCTTGGCGCTGAGCACGTTGCCCGGCGTGCAGAAGCCGCACTGCACCGCGCCCTGGTTTACGAAGGACTCCTGGATGGGGTGCAGTTCGCCCTGAGCGCTGGCCAGGCCCTCGATGGTGGTCACCGAAGCGCCCTCCACTTCTCGGGCCGGGAAGATGCAGGCGGTCAGGGCCAGGCCGTCCACGATGACCGTGCAGGCCCCGCATTCGCCGGCGCCGCAGCCCTCCTTCACCCCGTACAGTTCGAATTCATCGCGCAGCAGATCCAGCAGGGTCTGGCCGCCGGTCACCGCCGCACTTACCTCCTGGCCGTTCAGTTCAAACTCGATGACCTGTCTCATATTCAGCCTCGCTGTCTAGCCAACTTGTCCGGCGTCGATGCCCATACGGTTCAGGGCCCGCCCGGCCGCCCGGGGGACCAACACCCGCACCATCTCCTCCCGGTACCAGGAGGAACAGCGGTCGCTGTCCCGCGGCCGGCAGGAGCGGCCCAGAGCGTGGTCCGCGGCCTGCTCCTTGAGGGCCTCGGCCAGCGGGGCGCCCTCAAGGGCTTCCTCGCTTTCCACCAGGCGCACCGGCGTGGGCGCCACCACCCCGGCGGCTACACGCGCCTTGGCGATGGTCTCACCAGCCTCGTCCAGCCAGAGCTGCACCGACACGTTGATCAGGGCCAGGTCCAGGGCCGCCCGCCGCATCAGCTTGATGAAGCAGCCGGAGCTTTTTCGATCCCCGGAGGTGGGCAGGGGGATGTCCAGGCCCAGGAGAATCTCATCGGCCCGGGCGGCGGTGACCCGGGGGCCAGTGAACATCTCATGCATGGGCACCCGGCGCTCGCCCTGGGCCGAGACCAGACGGCACACCGCCTCCAGGCACAACAGGGGACCCAGGGTGTCGCCGCTGGAGGCGGCGGTCATCACGTTGCCGCCCACGGTGGCCACGTTGCGCATCTGGGTGGAGCCCATCACCTGGACCGCGTCGTGCAGGATGGGCAGGTGCCGGGCCGCCTCCGGACTGTTCAGGATGCGGCTCAGGGTAACCCCGGCCCCCAGGAAAAATGTATCGCCCTCCAGTTTCATCTGGGTCAGCTCGGCCAGGCCGCGCAGGCTGATCAGAGCGGCGCAGTCCAGCTTTTTCTGCCGGCCCAGCACCATCACGTCGGTGCCGCCGGCGATGAACAGCGCCTCGGCGCCGCGCTCGCCCTTGAGCGCCAGGGCTTCATCCAGGCTTTGCGGCCTGTAGTAGTCGAGGTGTTTCATGGCTCGCCTCGAAGGGGTGGACTTAAATCAGGGGCGGGGCGGTTGGACCCCGCTCCCGAATGTCTTTACTTAGCTATTACGTACTTGCCGTCCTTGACCTCCATCATCACCATGGAGTCCGGACCCAGGCCGTTGTGGTCCTTGGGGGTGATGTTGTAGGTGCCGGACACGCCCACATAACCTTTGGTCTTCTCCAGCTCGGCGCGCACCTTGTCCGGGTCGGTGCCCACCTTGTTCATGGCGTTGGCCAGAAGGTAGATGGCGTCCCAGGCGTAGCCCGAGTGGGGGTTGATGGGGTATTTCTTGTCGTAGTTATAGACGTCTTTGTACAGCCGCACGAACTCGGCGATCACCTTCTTCTGCGGGTCGCTGTCGGGCAGGCTCTCATAGATCATCAGCTTGGTGGCGGGCATCAAATCGCCCTCCGCCGCCGCGCCGGCCAGCTTCAGGTACTTGGGTCCGGGCGAGCCGTGACACTGGATCAGGGGCATCTTGAGCCCCAGGGCGTTGTGGTTCTTGGAGACGATGGCCGCCGCCGGGCCGATGGTCCAGCAGATGATGGCCTGGGGCTTCTTGGCCGCCAGCGCCGTGAGCTGGCTTTTCATGTCCACGTCCCGGGGGTTGAACTGCTCTTTGCCCACGATGGTGATGCCGTACTTGGGCGCCAGGCGGTTGACCCAACGGGCGCCGTCGCGGCCGAAGCCGTCGGAGGCGCTCATCAAGCCCACCTTGGTCAGGCCCTTCTTCTTGAGATAGGCCAGCACCTTGCCCACCGCGATGGAGGAGCGCTGGGGCGCCTTGAACACGTAGCGCGCCGTACCCCAGTTGCGGCCGCCGATCATACCCTCCATGATCACCGGGTCGCCGCCCACGGTCATCACGGTGGGAATCTTGGCCGCCTCCACCTGCTTTTTGACCGCCATGCCGGTGCCGGTGCGGGTGGGGCCCACCACTGCCACCACCTTGTCCAGGTTGACGAACTTCTTAAAGGCCATCACCGCCTTGGTGGGCTCGCCCTCGGTGTCGGCCAGGACCAGCTCGATGGGCCGCCCCTTGATGCCGCCCTCCTTGTTGATCTTGTCCACCACCATGATGGCCACCAGCTTGGTGGGGGTGCCGATGAAGGCCGCCGGACCGCTCTCGGCGAAGAAGGCGCCGATCTTGACCGGTTTGTCCTTGCTGCTCGAAGCCAGCGCCGGCGCGGCCAGGGCCAGGGCGGCCAGCAGGCACACGGCTACGATGGCCAGTTTCTTCACGCTTCTCATGTCGTCCCTCCCTGTTTTTCGGCACCCGCCGGCTCGCTCCCGTTGCCGGCGGGCAAGTTTCTTATTCTTGGTAACGGCGATCAAAAACCCGCTGGCTCTTGCGCTCGCTACGGGGCAGACCGCCGTGGTCCACTATCTCCACCTCCACGCTGACCATGATGTTTTGCTTGATGCCCTCAGCGATGGCCGCGGCCACACCGGCGTCGTCTCCGGCGGTGCCCCCGGCGCTGCGCTCTACTTTTACGGTCATGTAGTCCCGTCCGTCGTCACGGTGCTCCAGGATTACCTGGTATTCGCTGCCCACTCCGCTGCTGCCCGAGAGCACATGGTCGATCTGGCCGGGATAGATGTTCACCGCCCGGAATTTGATCATATCATCACTGCGGCCCAGGATGCGGTCGTGCCGGGGCAGGTGGTTGCCGCAGGGGCAGACTCCGGGCAACAGCCGGGTCAGGTCCCGGGTGCGGTAGCGGATCAGGGGCGCCGCTTCCTTGGCCAAAGTGGTCACCACCATCTCCCCGGTCTCTCCCGGCGCCACCGGCTCTAGCGTCTCCGGGTCCAATATTTCCAGTATGTAGTAATCCGCCCAATAATGGATACCCTGATG